>DATIEU010000252.1:0-2613 GCA_035455565.1 Steroidobacteraceae bacterium
CGCGCTTCTGCGCCGTGGACCGTTTGCCTCGCTTGTCTGCGCGTTGCAGGTTGAGGCTCGCCCCCGTCGCTGCTTGCTTGGCGTCCAGCGGTGGCGTGGCAGTTGTTGGCCTGAGGGCGGCATCCCGCGCGGCCCTCGGAAACCGCGCGTGAGGCGCGGAGCTTCCAGGAACCAGACTGTGCCCGCGCTTGCGTCCCGGTGGAGTTTGCAGCAGAGTCGCGCGGGTCTTACGTGCGGCGGTCTTCGCAGAGCGCGTTGGGACGGCGTCCGGTGAAGCCTTGCCGTCTTGGGACGTCGGTGCTCGAGATCTCGTACCGATCTCAGTTCGCTGGCGGACGAGATTCTCCGCGTGCCTCTGCTTGTTCCGGGCCTGCGCGACGTCCTCGCCTTGGCGCTCGCGGCCTGCGACCTTGTAGTGGTTTGGGTTGACGTTGCTCTTGCTCATGCTCGTATCGGCTCCGTTCGGCGTTGGTGTGGCCAGAACGCGCGCGATCGCGTTCGGGTCGAGTGATTTCTCACAGTCGATACCGCAGCATGGCTCCGACGCCACCGACATCAGCCAGCAGTGCCGGATCCTCAATGAAGGAAACGGCCGCACCCGTGTTTCGAGCCAATCGCACCACCTGTTCGGCGATGGGCGTCCCGTCGCTGGGATTCGCATCCGCGCCGTCGGCCACGGGTGCATCAGCGTCTATATCGTCGAGCACCGCGTCCGAGGAGGCGCTGACAATCAGCGTGTCGACTTGCCCGAGCGCGAGCGCCGCGATCGTGGCCTGCGCCCCCACGACGGCCAGCTGGCGCGCGCGATACTGATTCAGCAGATGTCCCACCTGCTGCGCATCGGTGTCGCCGTCATGTTTCCGGAGCGCCTCTGTAGTGGCCTTCAGAATCTCGTGTTCGGGTGTCGTGATGTCGAGGCGCAGAACATCGATGATCCGGTCGGTCAGGTGCTGCGGTAGCTGATCGCGCAAAACGGGAATGATCACTTCATCACCCGCCAGCACGATCTGTTCGACGCCATCCTCGCGCACCACCCGCTCCAGCGCGTCCACGAGTTCCTTCGCGTGATGCAGATGATAGTTTTCAATATGGCGTTGGTACCGCGCCTGCGACCAGCCGCCGACCGAACTGCGGCTGACCTTGGTGCCCTCCACCTGATCGCGGCGCATGGTGACCCCACGTCCGAACACGAACAGGCGCGCCGCGTTCGTGTCGGCAATCAGCGCGGCGTACGGCGGAAACTGGTCACTCAGCCTGGCGAGCGGATACAGATGCGGCCGATCGGCGACATAGAGGCGATGCCCCTCCATCGGCGCGTCGAGCTGCACGTGCTCGAAGAAGTCATCGGCCCCGGCGCAGGCAAATAGCGCCATGCCGTTTGAGGAAGCGCGCAGCGCCTCGCTCAGATACGCAGTGATGCGCTCGGTATCGCGCTCGAAGCTGCCGCGCTCTGGTGTGCGCAGCGGAAACGTCTTGCCCGCCGCTTTCAGCTCCTTCCGCAGAAACGATGCGTAGTCGTCGCGCCCGTGCCGGTCTGATGACGTGTTGAGGTAGAGGCTTAGTACAGGTAACGTCGTGGGCTCGAAAGCGGCCAGACGATCGAGCAAGGGATCGAGATACGTCATCTGGTCTTCTCCATAAGCCTTCAGCGTAGCTGGAACACTGGGCCGAGGCTGTGCGTTTGTGGACATCCGCGGCTGTGCCTGCCGCTGTACGGTCAATGTAGCGGGAGCGGTGGAACGTGTGTCGCCACGGCACAGCGGGCGGAGCCTCGGCATGTCCACTGCGGTCCGAGGGCGTGCGCTCAACACCTCATCAGGCGTAGCACCACATGAGTCTCAACGCGCTCGTTCATGATGACGAGCTGCACACCCGGACGGACGCCGAGCGCGCCAGCGAGCGCGTGCTGCACCCGTTTCATCAGTTCGCACGATGGCAGGCGTCGGGCGCGCTTCTCCTGCTCGTCTGCGCCGTCGGCGCTCTCGTATGGGCCAACTCCCCGTGGGCAATCGCGTACGAACAGATGCTGCACGCACCGCTCGGCCTGTCGTTGGGCGAGCGCGTGTTGCAACTGGGTCTGCGTCATTGGATCAACGATGGCCTGATGGCGATCTTCTTCTTCGCGGTCGGCTTGGAGATCAAGCGCGAATTCCTCGTCGGTGAGCTCGCGGACGCTCGGAAAGCCATGCTGCCGATCGCGGCGGCCATCGGAGGGATGCTGGTGCCCGCCCTGTGCTACGCTGCCTTCAACGCTGGCGGCGAGGGCGCCCACGGCTGGGGGATCCCGATGGCAACTGACATCGCGTTCGCTCTCGGAGCGCTCGCCGTGCTAGGCTCGCGGATTCCCGAGGGGCTGAAAATCTTCCTGGTCGCGCTGGCGATCGTGGATGACCTCGGCGCGCTGCTGGTCATCGCAGTCTTCTACACCGCGTCGATCAACTGGAGTGGCCTCGCCTTGGCGACGCTCTTCCTCGCGGCGCTGTTGGTGGCGAACCGGGCGGGTGCCCGTCAGGCGACGATCTATTTCGCGCTCGGCATGGGCGCGTGGTACGGCCTGCTCCTCTCGGGTGTGCATGCCACGCTGGCCGGCGTGCTGGCGGCGCTGTTCGTCCC
>DATIEU010000253.1:0-3117 GCA_035455565.1 Steroidobacteraceae bacterium
CGTGGCAGTCGTGCTGCCGTTATCGCTCTCGGGGTTCCCCGCACCGCACGTTTTGCTGGCGTTCTCGACCGGGCTCGGCGCCGTGGTCAACTCGGTAATGCTGTTCCGCGGTTTGCGCCGCGCCGGCGTCTATCACGCGGCGCCGGGCTGGAAGAAGTTCGCGTTCCAGGTGCTGGCGGCCAACCTCGTCATGGGCGCTGTGCTCTGGTGGCTGGGGGCTGGGCTCGACGCCTGGCTCGCGTATGGCGCATGGGAGCGAGCCATGCGGCTCGGCGCCTGCGTGCTGGCCGGCGGCGCCGTGTACTTCGCCGCGCTGTGGGTGGGCGGACTGCGCTACGCGGAGTTGCTCCACATCGCTCGAAAATGAGCAAGGCGAGCGTTTTCCCTATAATCTCAAGCCTCCCGCGAACGGCCGGATTTCAGGTGGCGATGGAACTCGTGCGCGGACTGCACAACCTGCGCGCGCAGCATCGCGGGTGCGCAGTCACGATCGGCAACTTCGACGGCGTGCACCTCGGACACCGGGCGACGCTCGAACGGTTGCACGAGCACGCGCGCATCATCGGCCTGCCCGCGACGGTGCTGACGTTCGAGCCCACGCCGCGCGAGTTCCTGAGTCCGGCAAGTGCGCCCCCGCGGCTGACGCGGTTGCGGGAAAAGCTGGTGCTGCTTGAGCGCGAGCGGCTGGAGCGCTGCGTGGTTCTGCGCTTCGATGCCCACCTGCAGCGCGTACGGGCCGCGGAGTTCATCGAGCGCCTGCTCGTCGGGCGGTTGGGTGCGCGGCGCATCGTGGTCGGGCACGACTTTCGCTTCGGTTACCGTGGCGAGGCGGATATCGAGGTGCTGAAGGCGGCGGCGCCGCGGCACGGATTCGAAGTGGACGTCATCGAGCCTTTGATGCTCGATGGTGTGCGGGTGAGCTCAACGGTGGTGCGCGAGGCGCTCGCGCACGGCGATCTCGGGCGAGCGGCAGGGTTCCTGGGCCGTCCGTACTCGATGCAGGGACGCGTGGTCGAGGGGGAGCGGCTCGGCCAGAAGCTGGGCTATCCGACGGCGAACCTGCGGCTGCATCGGCGCGTCGCGCCGCTCGGCGGGATCTTCGCGGTGCGCGTGCACTGCGCCGATTCGCGCCCGCTCCCCGGCGTGGCGAGCCTGGGAACGCGGCCGACGGTGAACGGCACGGAGCCGCTGCTCGAAGCGCACATTTTTGATTTCACCGGCGACCTGTACCGGCGGCATCTCGAGATCGAGTTCGTGGAGAAACTACGCGAGGAACGCAAGTTCGCGAGCCTCGAGGCGATGGTGATGCAGATACACGAGGACGCCCGCCGGGCGAGAGACATCCTGAAAGCGAGCAAACCCAGCGAGTGATGCGTGGCTGACTACAAGCAAACCATTCACCTGCCCAGGACCGACTTTCCCATGAAGGCGGACCTGGCGCGGCGTGAGCCGGACCAACTCAAGTGGTGGGCGGATCACGACATCTACGGGAAGCTGCGCGCGCTCGCCAAGGGGCGCCCGCGGTTCGTGCTCGAGGACGGGCCGCCGTACGCGAACGGCGTGATCCACATCGGCCACGCGCTCAACAAGGTGCTCAAGGACATCGTCGTCAAGTCGCGCACGCTCGACGGCTACGACTCGCCGTACGTGCCGGGGTGGGACTGTCACGGCCTGCCGATCGAGCACCAGATCGAAAAGAAGCACGGCCGCGTCGGGCAGAAGCTCGATGCCAAGGCATTTCGTGCGGCGTGCCGCCAGTTCGCTGCGGAACAGGTCGAGGCGCAACGCGTCGACTTCGAGCGGCTGGGCGTCATGGGTGACTGGCAGCACCCGTACCTCACGATGCAGCCGCGCTACGAAGCCGAGCAGTTGCGTGCTTTTGCCGAAATCATCCGTAATGGCCACGTCTACAAAGGCGTGAAGCCGGTCTACTGGTGCATCGATTGCCGCTCGTCGCTCGCCGAGGCCGAGGTCGAGTACGAGGATCGCACCGATCCCAGCATCGACGTGCGCTTTGCGGCCATCGCGCACGCCACGTGGATCAGGCAGCTGTCGTGGCCCGAGGCCGATTTCAACCAGGTACCGTTGTACGCCGTCATTTGGACCACGACGCCCTGGACGCTGCCCGCCAATCGCGCTATCGCGGTGCATCCGCAGTTCGACTATTCGTTCGTGGAGCACGGCGAAGGCGCCCACCGGGAGCGGCTGTTGCTCGCCACCGAGCTGGTCGAGACCGTCATGCGCCGCGCCGGCATCGACTCGTGGCGGACGCTGCGCCAAGTGCGCGGCGAGCAGCTCGCCAACCTGCGTGTGAGGCATCCGTTCAACGCCGGCGATGTCGCTAATGTGCCGATCGTGCTCGCTGAGCACGTGACGCTCGATGCCGGCACGGGCCTGGTGCATACGGCGCCGGGCCACGGCCACGAGGACTACGCCGTCGGCATGAAATACGGCCTCGAGATCGAGAACCCGGTCGGGCCGGACGGTCGCTTCCTCACGCGTGTGCCGCAGTTCGCCGGACAGAATGTCTTCGAAGCGAATACGCACATCATCGAGCTGCTGCGCGAGCGCGGCGCGCTCCTGCATGCCGAGAAGCTGCAGCACAGCTACCCGGTTTGCTGGCGGCACAAGACGCCGGTGATCTTCCGGGCGACGGGCCAGTGGTTCATCAGCATGGAGAACGCGGGGCTTCGCGAGACCACGCTCGAGGAGATCCGCAAGGTCACCTGGACACCCGCCTGGGGCGAGGCCCGCATCACCAGCATGATCGAGAACCGTCCCGACTGGTGCATCTCCCGGCAGCGCACCTGGGGCGTGCCGCTCTCGCTGTTCGTGCACCGCGAGACCGGTGAGATGCATCCGCGCACCGTGGAGCTGCTCGAGCAGGTGGCCGAGCGTGTTGCCATGCAGGGCATCGATGCCTGGTTCGACCTCGATGCGCGCGAGCTCCTGGGCGATGAGGTCGCGCACTATGAGAAGACGCCCGACGTGATGGACGTGTGGGTCGACTCGGGACTGTCGCACTACTGCCTGGAGCGCATGCGCCCCGAGCTCGCGGCGCCGGTCGATCTCTATCTCGAGGGGTCGGATCAGCATCGCGGCTGGTTCCACAGCTCG
>DATIEU010000254.1:0-4395 GCA_035455565.1 Steroidobacteraceae bacterium
GAGATGGTCATGCCGGGGGACAACATCAAGATGACGGTGGAGCTGATCAGCCCGATCGCGATGGAAGAGGGGCTGCGGTTTGCGATCCGCGAGGGTGGCAAGACCGTCGGCGCCGGTGTCGTCGCCAAGATCCTGAAGTAAAGGTTTTCGCATCCATGGCCAACCAGAACATCCGCATCCGGCTCAAGGCGTTCGATCATCGCCTGATCGACACCTCGGCGCGTGAAATCGTCGAGACCGCCAAGCGCACGGGCGCGACGGTGCGCGGCCCGGTGCCGCTGCCGACCAAGATGGAGCGCTTCACCGTGCTCGTTTCGCCGCATGCCGACAAGGACGCGCGCGACCAGTACGAGCTGCGCACGCACAAGCGGCTCATGGACATCCTCAACCCCACCGACAAGACGGTGGATGCGTTGATGAAGCTGGAGTTGCCGGCCGGGGTGGACGTCCAGATCAAGCTGAACTGACCCGCCGGGTTTGCAGGGCAGCACCCGGCTGCTATAATTCGCGGCTCTTTTTTGCCCGCCCATTTTGGCGGGCGAGCCACAAGTTTCCCTGAGCGACCGCCAACCGTAGCGGTGCTCGGCCACGAGGAATGCAAATGACGATCGGTCTGGTTGGCCGCAAGTGCGGCATGACCCGTGTTTTCACCGACGCCGGTGAAACCGTGCCCGTCACGGTGATCGAGGCGCTGCCCAACCGCATTACGCAGGTGAAGGGCGCCGACACCGACGGTTATCGCGCCCTCCAGGTGACCATCGGCACCCGCCGTCAGTCCCTCCTGAACAAGCCCGTTGCCGGCCACTACGCCAAAGCAAGTGTCGCCCCGGGCCGGCTCCTGTGGGAGTTCCGCCTCAAGGCCAGCGAGGGTGCGGACCTCAAGCCGGGTGGCGAGCTCAAGGTGGACCAGTTCCAGGTGGGCCAGATCGTGGACGTCACCGGCACCACCATCGGCAAGGGCTTCGCCGGAGTCATGAAGCGCCACAACTTCGCAGGCGGCTATGCCTCGCACGGCGCCTCGCTCGCGCACCGCGTTCCGGGCTCGATCGGCCAGCGCCAGACGCCGGGCCGCGTGTTTCCCGGCAAGCGCATGTCCGGGCACATGGGCGTTCGCCGCCGCACGGTCGAGAACCTCAAGATCGTGCAGGTCGATGCCGAGCGCAATCTCCTCCTCGTCAGCGGCGCGGTGCCCGGCGCGGAAGGTGGCGATGTGATCGTGAGGCCTTCGGTGAAGGCCGCCGCGCGTGCGCGCAAGCCGAAGGCTGCGCCCGCGAAGACCGCGGCTGTGAAGAAGTAAGAGACGCCTATGAAGCTCAAACTCGTCAACGGCTCGGGCTCCAAGGAAGTGCAGGTTTCGGACGCGGCCTTCGGCCGCGACTACAACGAAGCGCTGGTGCACCAGGTCGTGACCGCTTACATGGCCGCGGGCCGGGCGGGGACCAAGGCACAGAAGACGCGCGCCGAAGTGCGCGGCGGCGGCATCAAGCCGTGGCGCCAGAAGGGCACCGGTCGCGCGCGCGTCGGCAGCATCCGCAGCCCCTTGTGGATCGGCGGCGGCAGGAGCTTTGCGGCGCGGCCGCGCGATTACAGCCAAAAGGTGAATCGCAAGATGTACCGCGGCGCGATGCGCTCGCTCCTGTCCGAGCTCGTGCGCCAGGACCGCCTGGTGGTGACGCCGGCGATCGAGCTCGATGCGCCGAAGACCAGGCTCCTCGCGCAGAAGCTCAGGGACTGGGCGTTGCCGAACGTGCTGATCGTGATCGAGGCATTCGACGAGAAGCTGCACCTCGCGGCGCGCAACCTCCCGCACGTCGACGTGATGGCGGCGGCGGCGGTCGATCCGCTGAGCCTGGCCCGCCACGACAAGGTCCTGCTCACGGTGGGCGCGCTCAAGATGCTCGAGGAGCGACTCGCATGAAGAAGAGTGCGAAGAAGACTGCGGCGGCAGCCAAGACCGCGCCGAGAGTCCCGGGCCGGGAGCGCCTCATGAACGTGCTGATTGCGCCGCACGTGTCGGAGAAGGCTGCGCGCATCTCGGAGACCGGCAACCAGTTCGTGTTCCGTGTGCGCAACGATGCGACGCGAGTCGATGTGAAGCACGCGGTCGAGTTGATGTTCGAGGTGAAGGTGGACGACGTGCAGGTGCTCAACCAGCGCGGCAAGGCGCGTCGCTTCGGCCAGATCCAGGGGCAACGCTCGGGGTTCAAGAAGGCCTACGTGCGCCTCGCCGCGGGCCAGACGATCGATTTGGGCGGAGTAAAGGCGTAAGACCATGGCACTGATCAAGCTCAAGCCGACCTCGCCCGGCACGCGCTTCCAGGTGAAGATCGACCGCTCGCACCTGCACAAGGGCGAGCCGTGGGGCACGCTCATCGCGCACAAGAACAAGACCGGTGCGCGCAACAACGTGGGTCGCCAGACGACGCGCCACATCGGCGGTGGCTCGCGGCAGCGTTACCGCATCATCGACTTCAAGCGCGACAAGGATGCCGTGGCGGGCGTGGTCGAGCGGCTCGAATACGACCCGAACCGCACCGCGCACCTGGCACTCGTCCTCTACAAGGACGGTGAGCGCCGCTACATCATCGCGCCCAAGGGCCTGCAGCCCGGGGATGAGATCCGCTCGGGTGCTGATGCGCCCATCAAGTCGGGTAACGCGATGGCCCTGAGGCACATCCCGGTGGGCTCGACCATCCACTGCATCGAAATGAAGCCCGGCAAGGGCGCGCAGCTTGCGCGCAGCGCCGGCGGCTCGGCGCAATACACGGCGCGCGAAGGCATCTATGCCTCGATCCGCCTCAAGTCGGGCGAGATCCGCAAGGTGCACGTCGATTGCCGCGCCACCATCGGCGAAGTGGGCAACGACGAGCACAACCTGCGCAGCTACGGCAAGGCGGGCGCGATCCGCTGGCGCGGCATTCGCCCGACGGTGCGCGGGGCGGCCATGAACCCCGTCGATCACCCGCACGGTGGCGGCGAGGGCAAGTCCGGCCAGGGCAACCCGCACCCGGTGTCGCCGTGGGGCTGGCAGACCAAGGGCAAGAAGACGCGCCACAACAAGCGCACGAACAGCATGATCGTGCAGCGGCGCAAGTAGGAGAGAACACGTGCCACGTTCATTGAAAAAGGGTCCGTTCGTCGATCTGCATCTCGCGGCGAAAGTGCGCTCCGCCGTGCAGAAGAACGACCGCCGCCCGATCAAGACCTGGTCGCGCCGCTCGATGATCGTGCCCGACATGGTCGGTCTCACGATCGCAATCCACAACGGCCGCCAGCACGTGCCGGTATTGGTCTCGGAGAACATGGTCGGCCACAAGCTGGGCGAGTTCGCGCCCACGCGCACCTTCAAGATTCACTCCGGTGACAAGAAGGTGGAGACGGCGGAGACATAGCGATGCAGGTCAAGGCCCAACTCAAGTACGCGCGCATCAGCCCGCAGAAGTGCCGCCTGGTGGCGGACACCGTGCGCGGCAAGCCCGTGGGGCTCGCGTTGCAGACGCTGCGCTTCATGCCGAAGAAGGGGGCGAAGCTGGTGCGCAAGGTGCTCGAGTCCGCGATCGCCAATGCCGAGCACAACGCCGGTGCCGACATCGACGAGCTCAAGGTGGCGCGCATCGAGGTCGATGCCGCGCCGATGCTCAAGCGCTTTCATGCGCGCGCCAAGGGGCGCGGCAACCGCATCCTCAAGCGCAACAGTCACATCACCGTGCACGTCGGCGACGGCAAGGCGTGAGGTAGGAACATGGGACAGAAGGTCAACCCGATCGGCATTCGCCTCGGCATCACGCGCGACTGGGGCTCGAAGTGGTTTGCCAACACGCGCAGTTTCCCGAGCCACATCTACACCGATCACGTGGTGCGCGAGCTCCTGCGCAGGAAGCTGAGCGATGCCTCGGTGAGCCGCGTGACCATCGAGCGCGCCGCCAAGAAGGCCAACATCACCATTCACACGGCGCGGCCCGGAATCGTGATCGGCAAGAAGGGCGAGGACATCGAGAAGCTGCGCCTCGAGGTGGCCCGGGTGATGAAGATGCCGGTCGTGGATCTCAGGCTCAACATCGCCGAGATCCGCAAGCCCGAGCTCGACGCGCAGCTGGTCTCGGAGGGCATTGCGCAGCAGCTCGAGAAGCGGGTCATGTTCCGCCGCGCCATGAAGCGTGCGGTGACCAACACCATGCGCAGTGGCGCCCTCGGCATCAAGGTCCGCGTGTCGGGCCGCCTGAACGGCGCGGAAATCGCGCGCACCGAGTGGTATCGCGAGGGCCGCATCCCGCTGCACACGTTCCGCGCCGACATCGACTACGGCCTGTCGGAGGCCAAGACCACCTACGGCGTCATCGGCGTCAAAACGTGGATCTTCAAGGGCGAGATCTTCGAGAAGCCCGAGATCGAGGC
>DATIEU010000255.1:0-2488 GCA_035455565.1 Steroidobacteraceae bacterium
CGACTCGCTGATCATTTCCTACGATCCCGCCCGCGGCGAGCCGCGGGGAGCTCGCGCCCGGGGCGTCGACGCGCGCAGCAGGGGGCTCGGCGACTGCATCGATTGCACGCTGTGCGTGCAGGTCTGTCCGACCGGCATCGACATCCGTAACGGCCTGCAGTACGAGTGCATCGCCTGCGCGGCGTGCGTCGACGCCTGTGATTCGATCATGGATCGCATGGGCTACCCGCGCGGCCTGGTCCGTTACGCCACCGAGCGCTCGATGCAGGGCGGTGTAACGCGAGTCACGCGGACGCGCACGCTCATCTATGGATCGCTGCTCGCGCTGCTGATCGTGGGGTTCGGCGTCGCCATCGCGTTGCGCAACCCCGTGGCGCTCGATGTGCTCAGGGATCGCAACGCGCTCTACCGCGAGCTGCCGGGGGGTGTGATCGAAAATGTGTACTCGGTGCGGGTGCTGAACAAGGACGAGCACGCGCACCGCTTCGACATCACCGTGGCGGGATTGCCCGGCATGACGCTGGATGCCGAGCAGGCGCCCGTGCACGTCGGGCCAGGCGCCGTGGCGACCCTGCCCGTGCGCCTGCGGCTCGCGCAGCCGTCGTTTCAGGGGAGCCGGCCGGTGTCGCTCCGAATCACCGCGCTTGAGGATGCTCGCCTCACCGCGCAGGCCGAGGCGCGGTTTCTCACTCCGTCGCCGAGGAATCCATGAGTACTGAAGTCCGCACAGCTCCGCGTCCCTGGTTCAAGGAAGCCATGGTGTGGTTGCTCATCATGCTGCCGGCGGGCGCGTTGGCCGCCGGCGCCGTGACTCTGGTTCTCGCGTTCCGCAACGCCGACCCGGAGGTGGCCCAAACCACGGAGGCCGCGAGCCGCCGGCCACAATGAACAGCCCGGCACTCAACTTCAGTTTCTTCGACCGGCCGCAGACGCAGCGCAGGTTGCTGCACGTCGCCGGCGGACGCGCGAGCACCGAGCTCGTCATCGATGGCATGCACTGCGGGGCCTGCGCCCTGCGCATCGAGCGCGCTCTCGGCGCGCTGGGCGGTGTCGAGCGCATCAACGTCAATGCGGCTACCCGGCATGCGCAGGTCACCTGGGACCTGCGACGACTGCCGTTCAGCAGCATCCTGGGCGCCATTGCGAGCCTCGGGTTCGAGCCCCGGGCCCTGGGCGCCGACGCCGATCGCCAACGGGTCACACGCGAGCGACGCACCGCGCTCAAGCGCCTGGCGGTCGCGGGGTTCGCCATGATGCAGGTGATGACCTTCGCATTCGCGCTCTATGCCGGTGCGCGCGCCGGCATAGAGCCCCGCTACGAAACGTACTTTCGCCTCGTGAGCATGCTCCTGACACTGCCGGTGGTGCTCTACAGCGCGGTGCCTTTCTTTGCGAGCGCCTGGCGCGACTTGCGCATGCGCCGGCTGGGCATGGATCTGCCGGTGAGTCTCGCCATCCTGCTGGCGTTTGCCGCGAGCGTTTACAACACCCTGCGCGCCGCGGGCGAGGTCTACTTCGACTCGGTCACCATGTTTGTCTTCTTTCTGCTGCTCGGGCGGATGATCGAAATGCAGACACGCCACCGGGCTGGCAGCGTGAGCGAAGCGCTCGCGCGGCTGCTGCCTGAGTCCGCGCAGCGTCTGCGAGTGGGCGTGCCGCAGAGCGTCGCCATCGACGAGCTCGATGCTGGCGATACCGTGCTGGTCGCAGCGGGCGCCATCGTTCCCGCCGACGGCGTTATCACCGAGGGCGAGAGCAGCCTCGACGAATCGATGCTCACGGGCGAGGCTGAGCCCCTGCGTCGCGGCGCAGGGCACGCGGTAACCGGCGGCAGTCTGAACCTCACTCAGCCCATCAGGGTGCGGCTCACTGCGGTCGGCCAGCACACGGTGCTCTCGGGCATCGTGCGCCTTCTCGAGCGCGCGCAGACCGAGCGCCCGCGGCTGGCGCGTGCCTCGGATCAGGCAGCCGCGCGTTTCATCTTCTGGGTACTGGTGGCCGCCGCGCTGGTGACCGCGGCCTGGGGCTGGCTGGATCCGCCGCGCGCATTTCCGGCGTTGCTGGCGGTGCTTGTGGTGACCTGCCCGTGCGCGCTGTCGCTCGCGACCCCGGCCGCTATCGCCGCCGCGACCGCGCGCTTCGCCCGACTGGGAATCCTGGTAACTCGAGCGGACGCCGTCGAAGCGCTGGCGCAAGCCCGTTACTGCCTGATCGACAAGACCGGTACGCTCACCGTCGGCCAGCCGCGCATCGTGCACACTCACATTCTCGCAACTCGGATCGAGAGCGAATGCCGCGGCCTCGCGGCCGCACTCGAACAGGATTCCGAGCATCCGCTTGCGCGCGCCTTCGACGACCCCCCCACCGCTCGCGTCACAGGGGTGGAAGTTTCTCGAGGCCAAGGCATCGAAGGCAGCATCGCAGGTCGACGATTCCGCATCGGCACGCTGGAATTCGTGCGCGCGCTCGCGGGCCGCGCAGCGCCACC
>DATIEU010000256.1:0-3924 GCA_035455565.1 Steroidobacteraceae bacterium
CCACGCAACTGATCGACGCCGGCGCGGTGGGCATCAATCTCGAAGACGGCAGCGGTGCGCCCGAGCGGTTGTGCGCGAAGATCGAGGCGGTCAGGAAGAGCGCGGTGCGCCGCGACGTCGATCTTTTCATCAACGCCCGCACCGATGTGTACCTGCGGGAACTCGCAACTGGCGAGGCCGCTGTGCAGGAAGTCGTGCGGCGCGCGCGCGCCTACCGCGAAGCCGGGTGCGACTGCCTGTTCGTGCCAGGCCTCGCCGACTCTGGGCAAATCGCGGCGGTTGCCAAAGCGATTCAGCCGCTGCCGCTCAACCTGATGCTGGTGCCGCGCTTGCCGGGCGATGACGTGCTGCGGCAGCTCGGGGTACGACGGCTGAGCGCGGGCGCGGCGATCGCCAAGGCCATCCTGGGTCGCGTGCAGCAGTTGGCGAGCGCATTCCTGGCCGGCGCCCGGGAGGAGCTGTTCGTCACGCCCATCGAGTATGGCGCGATGAACGGCCTGCTGGTGCGCTCCGACTGAGCAATGGTCGGTTTTGCGGCGGCCCGTACGTCCTCGAGGCAGATCTACCCCCTCAAGAGAAGAAGAGTCATGTGTCGTAACATAAAGACGCTGTTCAACTTCGCGCCGCCCGCTACGGAGGAGGAGATCCGCGCCGCCTCGCTTCAGTTCGTGCGCAAGCTGAGCGGTTTCAATGCGCCTTCGCAGGCAAACGAGGCGGCCTTCAGGCGCGCGGTCGAAGAGGTGGCCGCTACCGCCCGCGTCCTCCTGCTCACGCTTTCGACGAAAGCTCCGCCACGCAATCGCGAGATCGAAGTGGCCAGGGCGATTGAGCGCTCGCGCCTGCGCTTTGGCCGCTGAGGCGAAGTGTGACGGCTGGACGAGTGTAGACTTCGACTTCCTCTCTCGCGGGAGAGGTTGGGGTGAGGGAGCACCCGACGATGACCCCACGGCTGACGCACTATCTACCGCTGACGGGTCTCGTCGTGCTCGTGCCCGCGATCTGGATCCTCATCCGTTTCGCACGCGGCATCGACATCGCCGATATCCTGAGGGAGCTGCAGGACTACTCGCCGGAGCGGGTATTGCTCGCAGTGGGCTGTTCGCTGCTCGCGCTGATCCTCATGGGCCTCTACGAAGCGCGCGCCCTGCGCGAGGCCGGCCGCCCGCTCGGTGTGCTACGCCCGATGCTCGTGACTGCGATTGCGGCGCCGATCGGCCACGGTGTCGGTCTCGCCACCCTGACCGGCGGAGCAATGCGCTATCGCCTGTACGCCCCGCTCGGCATCCCGGCGAGCACGATCGGCACCGTGATCGTCTACACGGCGCTGCCGTACGTGCTCAGTCTGTCGCTGCTGCTCGCCTTCGCGCTCATCTTTGGCGCGTCACAGGCCGCGCGGCTGCTCGGGCTGCCGGTGGCGAGCGTGGTTGCGCTGGGCATGATCGGCCTGGCCGTGAATGCGGGCTATGTATTGCTCACGGCGCTGCGTCGCACGCCGATCAGTCTCGGTCGCTTCACGTTTCGACTGCCGTCATTGCCGTTTACGCTGCTGCAGTACGCGATTGGCAGCCTTGCGATCATCTGCCTCGCGACCATTCTCGATCTGTTTCTGCCGCCGGAGTTGCCGCTGTCGTTCCCAGCGCATCTCGGGGTCTATGTCCTGAGCCTGATCGCAGGCAACCTCAGCAACGTGCCGGCGGGGCTAGGCATCTTCGACGCGACGTTGCTGCTCTTATTGCGCGACGTGCCGAGCGGGACTGTGCTCGCGGCCATCGTGGCGTATCGCGTCGTCTATGAGCTGTTGCAGCTCGTGCTGGCCCTCGGTCTACTGGCGCTTTACGAGTTCGGCTCGCGTCACGGACTGGCGGGACGTCTTTGGCGCACGCCGCAATAGCATTTTCATCTCCCGCCTAACCTGTCGGAAACCTGCGCGCTCGTTCGTCCTCGAAGGCAAGGATCGAAGGAGGCGTATATGGAAACCGGCAACACTTCAGCGGCCGAGGCGCAGGTTCGACAGCTCCTGGACACTTGGACAGCAGCTGTTCGCGCGCGAGACATCGAGAAGGTGCTGGCGCATCACTCGGCCGACATCGTCATGTTCGACGTGCCGCCGCCCGTCGAATGGCGCGGCATGCGCAAGTACCGCGAATCGTGGGAGCTCTTCTTCAAGCACTTCGGCGGCGCGTTCGACATCGAGAAAATGGACATCGCGGCGAGCGGCGACGTGGCGTGCGGCTACGGAGTCCTGCAATGCGGTAAGCCGGGCGACACGTTCCCTGTGCGGCTCACGGTGTGCTTGCGGCGTATCGACGGTCAGTGGACCATCGTGCACGAGCACCATTCGGTGCCGGCCGCAGTAGAGGACTGAGCACGAACGGCCCGCGCGCATCCCGATCCCGGGATTGAGGCCTTGTCCGCTGTCCCGTGTCCGGGATGCGGACGTCCGCGGACGGAGGCCATGATTTGGCGGTGCTGAAAAACTTCACAGGCAGAACAGCGGCTTAGCGCACGAGAGCGGGCTGGCACGGGTCGTGCTTAGAAGAGTGCAACGGCGAATTTCCGGTTGCACGTACAGACAGCAAGAGGCCACTACCATGACGCACTCACGCAAGACTTCCCTGGGCCGCGGCGCGCTTCAGCTTGCGGCGCTCTTCCTGGCCACCGCGCCCGTCGCCTTCGGCGGCGAGACTGCTTCCTCCACTCACGAAGTCCAGCTGATCGGCCAAATCGAGGTGACCGCTCCGCGCGAACAGGAGCTCATCGGACACATCGTGGTCAGCGGCAGCCGGATTTCCCCGACCACCGTACTCGTGGCGGATCTCGGTCAGATGACGGTTACCGCGCCTCGCGACACGACCGTTGCGCAGGTCGATGCACCGCGCGCACGGCCGGCTTCTCTCTGATCAAGTCGACGTCGCCAGGTCGGTCGAGCATCTTGCGCGTGCCGCCGGAACGCACCTAGGCTTCGAGGCTCCCCAGCAGGAGCCTCGAAATGCTCAGAGCGACAGGACTCGCACTCGTCCCCGCCCTCGTGGCCGCCGCGGCGCTCGCCGCCGCCGAAAAGCCCATCGAGATCCAGGAATTCCCCGTGCCGTGGAAGGACACGCGCCCGCGCGATCCGGATTTCGTGAGCCCCGAGGCCGTCTGGTTCGTCGGACAGACCGGGCACTATCTCGCGACGCTCAATCCCAAGACGCGCGAATTCACCAGGATCGATCTCGAGGACGAGCCTGGTCCGCACAACCTGATCGTCGGTGATGACGGGACTGTCTGGTACGCCGGCAACCTCAAGGGTTACATCGGGCGCGTCGATCCGAAGACCAGGCAGATCCGCCACATCGCGATGCCTGACAAGGCAGCGACCGACCCGCACACACTCACCTTTGATGAAGGACAGAAGAACATCTGGTTCACCGTGCAGGGCGGCAACTTCATCGGCCGGCTCAACATCGCGAGCGAGAAGGTCGACCTGGTCCGCGTGCCGAGCGCAAGCGCGCGACCCTATGGCATCGTCGTGGCGAAGGACGGCCGACCCTGGATCGTGCTCTTCGGCACCAACAAGCTCGCCTCGGTCGATCCGAAGACGCTCCAGCTCACCGAGCACGTGTTGCCCCGCGCGGATTCACGTCCGCGGCGTCTCGGCCTCACCTCGGACGGGCGCGTGTGGTACGGCGACTACGCGCAAGGCTTCCTCGGCGCGTTCGATCCAAAGACTGAGAAGATCCAGGAATGGCTGATGCCCAGTGGCAAGACGAGCCTGCCCTATGCGATGGCGGTCGATTCCAACGATCGCGTCTGGGCGGTCGAGACGGGCCCCAAGCCCAATCGCTTCGTGGCCTTCGACCCGAAGACCGGGCAATTCGTGAACTCGACGCCGGTGCCGTCGGGCGGCGGCACGATCCGCCACGTGGACTATGACCCCAAGGC
>DATIEU010000257.1:0-6285 GCA_035455565.1 Steroidobacteraceae bacterium
CGCGCGCCGCCGCCCGTAAGCAGCAGTCCTGTGCGTTCCTGTGATGCGGTCATGTGCGGTGGCTGTGTTTCCCGCCGTTCATTGGCCGTTCAGCCCGGTTCCGGCATAAGATAGCGCCCCCCAGCGGCCTCGCGCCGTGACGCTCTCCCGGGAGACGAAGAATGTTGGCTCGCTCTGTCGCTCGCAACGCAATCCTTGCCACTGCGGCCGCCGCACTGCTCGCGCTCGCCACTCTCGCGTTCGCGGCACTGGAAGTCGGCGCCGCGGCCCCCGCGTTCAAGCTCCAGGACCAGAAAGGTACGTGGCACAGCCTCGAGGACTATCGCGGCAAGTGGATCGTCCTGTATTTCTATCCGAAGGACATGACCCCGGGCTGCACGACGCAGGCGTGCGAGTTTCGCGACAACATCTTCGCGTTCCGCGACGCCGGCGCAGTGATCCTCGGCATCAGCGTGGACGACGTCGAGTCGCACAAGAAGTTCTCCGAGGAGCATGGCCTGCCCTTCACGATCCTGGCCGATCCCAGCAAGCAGACCGCGAAGGATTACGGCGTGCTCAAGAAATTCATGGGCACCATGGAGCTCGCCAACCGCGAGACCTTCCTGATCGACCCGAAGGGCAAGATCGTCAAGCACTACCCGTCCGTCGATCCGAAGGGGCATTCGCAGCTCGTGCTCAATGACCTGAAGACGGAGCAGGCGAAGGCTGCAAGCTAGGCAGGCGCAGACCGGCGCGCCGCAGTTCACGAATCGCGGCATCCAATCCTTCGAGTGTGAGCGGAAACATCCGTTCGCCGACGAGCTCGCGCGTCAGGCGGATCGAGGGCGTGTAGTCCCAGCGCTCAACCGGTTCCGGATTGAGCCACACGTGCTTCGGATAGGCGGCGAGCAGCCGTGCGAGCCATGCGGCTCCCGATTCGTCGTTCCAGTGCTCGACGCTGCCACCTGGCTGGGTGATTTCGTACGGACTCATCGTTGCGTCGCCCACGAGAATCAGGCGGTAATCGGGGCCGTAGGTGCGCATCACTTCGAGAGTTGGCGTGTGCTGTGAAAAGCGGCGCCGGTTGTCGCGCCACACGTACTCGTAGACGAAATTGTGAAAGTAGAAATGCTCGAGATGGCGGAACTCGCTGCGCGCGGCCGAGAACACTTCCTCACACAGGCGCACGTGGTCTTCCATCGAGCCGCCGACGTCGAGGAACAGCAACACCTTCACCGCATTGTGGCGCTCGGGGATCATCTTCAGGTCGAGGAGACCCGCATTGCGTGCGGTGGCATCGATCGTGCCGTCGAGATCGAGGTGCACCGGCGCGCCTTCGCGCGCGAAACGCCGCAGGCGGCGCAGCGCCACCTTGATGTTGCGCGTGCCGAGCTCCTGCGTGTCGTCGAAGTTCCTGAACTCACGCCGATCCCAGACCTTCACCGCGCGCCGGTGGCGGGAATACGGCTGCCCGACGCGCACGCCCTCCGGGTTGTAGCCGAATGCGCCAAAAGGTGACGTGCCGGCCGTGCCGATCCACTTGCTGCCGCCCGCGTGACGTCCCTGCTGCTCCGCGAGTCGCTGGCGCAGCGCCTCCATCAGCTTGTCCCATCCACCGAGCGCCGTGACCTTCGCCATGTCTTCGGCGCTCAGCACGCGCTCCGCGTACGCGCGCAGCCACTCCTCTGGCAATTCCTTCACGAGCGCGGCGAAGAGCTCCTGCGCGCCGCGAAAGTGGGCGGCGAACACGCGATCGAAACGGTCATAGTGGCGCTCGTCCTTGACGAGACAGGTGCGCGCCAGGAAATAGAAGTCCTCGACCTCGAGCCCGACCACGCGCGCCTGCAGCGCGCCGAGCAGCGTCAGGAACTCCGTCGGCGAGACGGGAACGCCCGCGGACTTCAGCATCAGGAAAAACTTAACGAGCATCGCGCCGGTTGAGGAAAATGAGTTGCTCGACCAGGTGCACGTCCTGCTCGTTCTTGAGGAGCGCACCATAGAGCGGCGGCAGTGCCTTGCGATGATCGCGCTCGCGCAGCACCTCGGGCGAGATGTCCTCGGCGATCAGCAGCTTTATCCAATCGAGGAGCTCCGAGGTCGAGGGCCGCTTCTTCAGCCCCGGCACTTCGCGCAGCTGAAAGAACGTGTCGAGCGCCTCGCGCAGCAGGTCACGTTTCAACTTCGGGAAATGCACGTCGACGATGCGGGTCATCGTCTCCGCATCGGGGAAACGGATGTAGTGAAAGAAGCAGCGCCGCAGGAAGGCGTCCGGCAGTTCCTTCTCGTTGTTGCTGGTGATGACGATGATCGGCCGATGCCGCGCGCTGATCGTCTGCCGCGTCTCATAGACGAAGAATTCCATGCGGTCGAGCTCGCGCAGCAGGTCGTTGGGGAATTCGATGTCCGCCTTGTCGATCTCGTCGATCAGCAGGACCGGCTGGATTTCGGACTCGAACGCCTCCCAGAGCTTGCCCTTGACGATGTAGTTGCCGATGTCGTGCACGGCGGCGAGGCCGAGCTGCGAATCGCGCAGCCGCGACACCGCGTCATACTCGTAGAGGCCCTGCTGTGCGCGCGTCGTGGACTTGATGTGCCATTCGTTCAGCGGGCGCCCGAGAGCCATGGCGATTTCCTGCGCGAGCTGCGTCTTGCCGGTGCCCGGCTCGCCCTTGATGAGCAGTGGACGCGCCAGCGTCACCGCCGCATTCACCGCGACCATCAGGTCCTCGGTGGCGACATAACGTTCGGTACCGGTGAAGCGCTGTGTCACTTTTGTCTCGCCCTCCTTGCAGACTCCAGATTACACGAAACGTTCGCGCCGACGATTCTCTCTAGGGTGTGGTGCTGTCCGGGACCACCGCGAGGCGATGCTCGGCGTTGCCGGGCAAGAACGGCAGCGGTTGACCATTCGTCCACGCGTCGTGGCCGGCGCGATAGAAGCGCGAAAGCGGATGACCGCTCTGTCCGCCCGGCATGTGGAAATAACCCTGCGCTTCGTGACCGGGCGATACCGCCAGGCGTTGGGAAGCGCCGAAGCTCACTGCTTGCACGCGGGGCATATGCGAATCGCCGGGTAGCTCCGTCTGCGGCATGTTGAGGTACGCGCCGATCAGCGGCAGTCCGCCGAGCGGATGACGGATCCGCACGCGGTTCCGATCGCCCCAGGTGCAGGCGGCGAGCGTCTTGCAGTCCTTCCCGAGACTCTCGATCGCGACATCGACTGCATGCAGCTCGAGCTCGCGCCAGCTCTTGAAGTTGGCGGGCAACAGGTGCTCGGGTTCAGTGCTCAGCAACTGCCACAGCGGTCCTTCGAACTGCGACGGTACTTCGATGGCATCGGGCGGCTCGTTCGGGTTGCGCGCTGCGTAGGTGAGCGCGGCGAACACGAGATCGTGCATCGTGCGCCGCCACACGCGCACCAACCGGTAGGCGACGGACTCGACACTCGCGTGCCCGCTCCACGGTTCGAGCAGCCGGCGGAACTCCGCGCGCCTGGGCGAATCACGCACCGCCGCCTCATCGAGCAGCGCTTGCAATTTCGCATGCCAGCGCTCCAGGAACCACGCCCGGTCGTCGAGCTGAATCGCGAGCATATCGGCTTCGACCGCCCGCTCGAGCGGCAACAGATCGTCACGAATCTGTTGGGCACGCGCGCCGAGATACAGGTCGCTCTCGCCGAGGAGCGCGAGCGCCTCGCCGTCGACGACGCGCGCGTTGGCGGTCCAGATCTTCGCTTGCGGCGGATTGACGATGCGTGGGTAGCGCGCTGGCTCGAGCCAGCCCTGCCAACCGGTCCCGGCGTGCGACCAATCGGCGGGCACGCGGCTGTCATAGCCCTGGCGCACCGGAATGCTGCCCATGATCGTCCAACCGATGTTGCCCTGCGCGTCGGCGGCCACGAAATTCTGCGGTGGCGATCCACAGCGCGCGGCAATCGCGAGCGCCTGCTCGACGTCACGCGCCGTCTCCATCTCGCGCAAGACGAAATTGGTCGCACGCGGCTCGTGCGCGATCCAGGCCGCGGCGCGTCGCCGCCCGGCGTGATCGCGATCGAACACCGGCCCCCAGATCGTCTCGAGCACTTCGAGCGTTGCATCGCTCGCGCCGCTCACGTGGATGATCTCGTGAACTTTCTGAAACGCCTTGGGGCCGTCGGGCGTGGCGTATGTACCCGGGTTGGCGGGATCCTCCTGCAAGACAATGAGGTCGACCGAGTCGCCCTGGCTATTGGTGAAGCCCCAGGCCACGCGCCCGTTGCTGCCGACCACGACCAGCGGCACACCCGGGAGCGTCACCCCCGTGACATCGATCGCCGCTGCGCTGTCTGTGCCCTCGACCTGCAAGCGGACGCGATACCACGTGTTGGGAATGGCAAGCCCCAGATGCATATCGTCTGCGAGCAGGGCGGCGCCCGAGCGTGTGTGCGAGCCCGCCACCGCCCAATTGTTGCTGCCGAGCACGCGATCCTCGCGATGCCGTAGCGCAGTGGTCAGGCGGTCGAGCGGCAGCGTCTGCGTGTGCAGGCTGAACTCCGCGGCCGATGGCGGCGGCTCGATCGCAAAGGTCGCTCCCACGAGCGGTGCATCCCATTCGCCGCCCCGCGCATAGATGAAGCGATAGAGACTTTCGGGCACGGCATCGCGGACGCGCCCGCGCGCGGACTCGGTCGCGAAGCCGTCATAGTTGAGCTGCTCGTACATCGCGAACACGACCAGGAGGGAATCCTCGACCCGCCACTCCGTGGGCGAGGTCCGCAGCAGCCAGTACTCGAAGGGCCGGCCGGTGAGCGACGTACGGGCTGCGTTGACGCCGTGCGCGTAGCTTTCCGCGATGGCGCGATCCTCCGGGCTGGCATTCGCGAGGACGCGGCGGGCCACCTCGCGAAAGCGGTGGATGCGCATGCGCCGATCGGTGTCGAGGGCGAGCGGACCGATGAGCTCGGAAAGCTCGCCGGCGGCCAGTCTCCGCGACAGGTCCATCTGGAAGAAGCGATCCTGTCCGTGCACGAAGCCGGTTGCCCAGGCGACGTCCAGCCGGTTGGCTCCCCGGATCGTCGGCACGCCGAGCGCATCGCGCTCGATGCTGGTAGCGCCGCGCACGCCTGTGCTGCGCACTTCGCCGTCGAGCTCCGGGAGGCTCGCGCGCAGCGCGAAATAGGCAACGCTCGCGAGCGCGAGCAGGAGAATCAGGATGGCAAGGAGCGTGCGGCGCAGCGCGCGTAACGCAGGCGTGCTCTGCACGGAGCCGCCTAGCCTGCCGTCACCCTGAGGATCAGCATGGCGTTGGTGCCACCCGACACGCCCGACAACTCGCCCTTGGTCAGGATCACGAGGTCGCCACTCGCGACGAGCTTCCGTGCCAGCAGCTGCTCGAAGATCGAGTTGTAGAGCGTCTGCGGATCGGTGTGCGTGATGTCGAAGGGCACCGGGTACACGCCACGGTACAACGTTACGCGCCGGCGTGTGTATTCGTGGCGCGTGAAAGCGTAGATCGGGATGTCAGAGCGGATGCGCGACATCCACAAAGGTGTCGAACCCGACTCGGTGAGCGCCACGATGGCGCGCACCTTGAGGTGATTCGCCGTGTACATGACCGCCATCGCGATCGCCTCGTCCGTGCCGCGGAACTGCCCTTCGACGCGGTGACGGATGCGACTGTGCGAGAGCTGGTACTTCTCTGCGCCCTCGATAACTTGCGCCATCGCCTCGACGGCCTTGACCGGATACTTCCCGACCGCAGTCTCCGCGGACAGCATCACGGCATCGGTGCCGTCCATCACCGCGTTCGACACGTCGGAGACCTCGGCTCTCGTCGGCATGGGGCTGTGAATCATCGACTCCATCATCTGTGTCGCGGTGATCACGACGCGATGGCGGTTGCGGGTCTGGTGGATGATGGTCTTCTGCAGGCCGGTGAGCTCGGCATAACCCATTTCCACGCCGAGATCGCCGCGCGCCACCATGATCGCATCGCTCGCATCGATAATGGCGGGCAGGTTCTGGATCGCTTCGCTGCGCTCGATCTTGGCGACGACGCAGCCAACACCGCCGGCATCCCGCAGGATCTGGCGTGCCTCGTGCATGTCGCTCGCATCGCGCGCGAACGACACCGCGACGTAGTCGACACCCAGGTTCGCAGCCACGCGAATGTCCTCGCGATCCTTGTCGGTGAGCGCCCCCGCGGAGAGTCCTCCGCCCTGGCGATTGATGCCTTTCTGGTCGGAAAGCGTCCCGCCGACGCGCACACGCGTGTAGATCCGCGGACCTTCGACCTTCTCGACGTCGAGCACCAGTTGCCCGTCATCGA
>DATIEU010000258.1:0-6487 GCA_035455565.1 Steroidobacteraceae bacterium
ATGCGACTCACCAGCCCTTCATCGCGCAACAACGCGGAACCGGCGTGCTTGTTGCATACCTTTTTTGCGGGACAACCCATGTTGATGTCGATGATCTGCGCGCCGCGATCTGCGTTGATCCGCGCAGCTTCGGCGAGCATCTCCGCATCGCCGCCCGCGATCTGCACCACGCGCGGCTCGGGCTCGCCTTCGTGATCCATCCGCAGTCGCGACTTGGCCGTGTGCCACAAGCGCGTGTCACAAGTGACCATCTCGGACGGCGCAATGCCCGCACCCAGGCGCCGGCACAACATCCTGAACGGCCGGTCGGTGACGCCCGCCATCGGCGCGAGCGCGAGCGGCGTCGAGAGGCGGTAAGGGCCGATCTGCATGCTGGAAATCAGTGAGATAGCGACGCTGGCCGGATCAGCCGGAGTTGCGCGCTTGTTCGTTGGCGCACTTGAGGCCGTTCGGATCGCGCAGACACACGTCGATCTCGAATCCGACCGCGTCCTTGCCGGGATCGACGATCGCGATCTCGGCATCGATGCGCTCGCCCGCGCCGAGCAAGTCCTTGCTGCCAGGCTCGGAGTGCAGGTATTCGCGCGGTTCGAGCGCGCGCGTGGCCACTTCGCTGCCGAAACGATCCTGCAAGGTGAGGCGCAGCAGCGGATAGGGCTGGGCGTGGTCCGCGCCGTTCAGGAGACTCGCGCGCACACGCAGCGTGCCGCTCGAGCCCGGATCGGCGGCCGCACCCCACTGCCGCAACTCGTATGCGCGCACATCCCAGGCGGGCGTGAGCTCGGCGCCGAGACTCGCATAGATCGCACCGAGGGCCGGACCGAACGTGGGACTGCGCACGATCGATTGCCGGTTGGCATGTACGAGCTGGACCGCGAGCAGCAGGCCGAGCACTGCGCTGCCCGCGAGCCAGCGTGACGGCGTGATCGAAATGCGGAAGCGCTCGCGCGACCGCGTGAGCACCTCCTCGGCATCCGGAACCTCCGGTTCGTCATGTGTCAGCGTGATGCGCTTGCCCGATGGCAGCGTGAACTCGGCCCGGGTGGTGGGATCGGCGGCGAACGCGGCCTCGATTTCGCGCCGCACTTCGGCATCGATGCGCGCCGTCGCCTCGTGGCGCGATTCCACCTTGGGCTTCGATTTCTCGGGATCGAGCTTGATGTCCTTGGATTCGACGGTATCGCCTTCGAGCGTGATGACTTCGACGTCGGCGCTTTCGTCGAGCTGGAGGACCTCGTGCTCGGCGGTATCGTCATCGTCCGCCGCAACCGTGGTCGGCGAGGCCATTGGCGCGGGCGGCGCGCCTGCCATGGGCCGCTTGAGCGTCGGCGCGGGCGCGACCACGAATACTTTGCCGAGATCGTCCGCCGAGAGGTGACACTCGAGCGCCGACTCGGGCACATCGTCCGCATCGGCGTCGTCCTCAGCGTCGTCCTCGGCCGACAGATCGATTTCACCGACGTTGTCGAGCTCGTTGGCGACTGCGGCCTGGCGCTGTTCCATGAGGAAGGTCAGCGCATCGAAGACCGATTCGCAGCGGCCACAACGCACGCGCCCCTGCGCGGCCTTGAGCATCGCGGCCGAGACGCGGAACGTGGTCTGGCACTCGGGGCACTGCGTAAACACTAGCGACGGACTCCCTCCAGGCAGACCCAATCGTCGTGGGCGCCTGATGGCCGGATATCAAACCATGGCCGGTAAGCCAGTGTCACGGGCCCGGCCTGGGAGACGATCAGGCCGGCGAGCACCAGGCGTCCGCCGGGACGGACCAGCGTCGCGAAGCGCGGCGCGAGCTCGAGCAGGGGCTCGGACAGGATGTTCGCGAGAAGAATGTCCGCGGCAGCGACGGACGCTTCGGGCGGACAAGTCAGGACCCGTTCGGCGACGTCGTTGCGCGCGGCATTGTCGTGTGTCGCGATGAGCGCCTGCGGATCGATGTCCACGGCCACGACCGAACGCGCGCCGAGGCGCAGCGCCGCGATCGACAGAATCCCCGAACCACAGCCGTAGTCGATCGCTTCAGAACCATTCAATTGGGCTGCGTCGAGCCATTCGAGACAGAGGCGCGTGCTCGGGTGCGAGCCCGTGCCGAACGCGAGCCCCGGATCGAGCCACACCACGACCGCGTCCTCATCCGGTGCGGGCGCGCCGTGCGGACACACCCAAAGCCGCTTGCCGAAGCGCAGCGGGCGGAAATCCTTGAGCCATTCGCGCTCCCACGGCCGGTCGCGAACCTCTTCGAAGCGATGCAGCGGCAGGGGCTCATCGAGGAACGTGGTGAGGAGTGCGGCCACGCGTTGCGGGTCCTGTTCCGGAAACAACGCGCTCAGGCGGATCGTGGGCCACAACGGCGTCGCGCCGGGCGCAGGCTCGAGCACCGGATTGTCGGCGGCATCGGTGAGCGTGACCGAGAGCGCGCCCGCGAGAAAACACGCCTCCTCCAGGAGTCCCGGGTCCGCCGCGCCGACGTCGGCAGTGAATTGCAGGAAGGGCAAGGGAGCGAGGCGCTATTTGAGGCCCAAGCGCCTCTCGAGGTAATGGATGTCGAGCGCGCCGGTGCGAAACGCCGCGTGATTGAAGATTTCCTGGTGCAGCGGGATGTTGGTCTTGATGCCCTCGACCACCGTCTCGGCGAGCGCATTCTTCATGCGCGCGAGCGCGGCATCGCGGTTCTCGCCGTGCGCGATGATCTTGCCGATGAGCGAATCGTAAAAGGGCGGCACGTTGTAGCCCGAGTAGATGTGGCTGTCGACGCGAATCCCGGGGCCGCCGGGCGCATGCCACAAGCGGATCGGGCCGGGCGAAGGCACGAAACCCTTCGGGTCCTCCGCGTTGATGCGGCACTCGATCGCATGCCCGCGGATCTCGATGTCGGCCTGCTGGAAGGGGAGCGCCTCGCCGCCTGCCACCAGGAGCTGGAGCTTCACGATGTCGATACCCGTCACCATCTCCGTCACCGGGTGCTCGACCTGGACGCGCGTGTTCATCTCGATGAAGTAGAACTCGCCCTCCTCGTACAGGAACTCGAGCGTGCCCGCACCGCGGTAACCGACCTCGCGGCACGCGGCCGTGACGCGCTCGATCATGGTGCGTCGCTGCTTGACCGTGATGCCGGGCGCCGGCGCCTCCTCGATGACCTTCTGGTGACGGCGCTGCATCGAGCAGTCGCGCTCGCCCAGGCTCACCACGTTGCCGAAGTTATCCCCCAGCACCTGGAACTCGATGTGCCGCGGACGTTCGAGGAATTTCTCGATATACACCTGGTCGTTGCCGAACGCCGCCAGCGCCTCGCTCTGCGTCACGTGGATGGCACTGATCAGGGTCGCCTCGCTGTGCACCACGCGCATGCCGCGCCCACCCCCGCCGCCCGAGGCCTTGATGATGACGGGGTAGCCGACGTCGCGTGCAATGCGCAGGTTCTCTTCCGGGTCCTTGCCGACGGGGCCGTCCGAGCCGGGCACGCACGGCACGCCACTCGCCTTCATGATCTTGATGGCCGAGACCTTGTCGCCCATCTGGCGGATGGTTTCGCTGCGGGGGCCGACGAAGATGAAGCCGCTCTTCTCGACCCGCTCGGCGAAGTCCGCGTTCTCGGAGAGAAAGCCGTAGCCCGGGTGGATGGCGACCGCGTCGGTCACTTCTGCCGCGCTGATGATCGCCGGCATGTTGAGGTAGCTCAGCGCCGACTGGGGCGGCCCGATGCAGACGGTCTCATCCGCCAGCAGCACGTGCTTCTGGTTGTAGTCCGCCGTCGAGTGCACGGCGACCGTCTTTATGCCGAGCTCGCGGCACGCCCTCAGGATCCGCAGCGCGATCTCGCCGCGATTCGCGATGACGACCTTGTCGAGCATCGACTACTCGATCACGAAGAGCGGCTGGCCGAACTCCACCGGCTCGCCGTTCTTCACCAGGATCGCGGTGACCTTGCCCTCCTTGTCGGACTCGATCTGGTTCATCATCTTCATCGCCTCGATGATGCAGAGCGTCTGGCCTACCCTGACCTCGCTCCCGATCTCGACGAACTGCTTGGCGCCCGGCGCGGGCGCGGAATAAAAAGTGCCGACCATTGGCGCGGTGACGACATTCTCAGCCGGTGCCGCCGCCGTTCTATCGGGTGACGACGCGGCCAGCGGTGGCGAGGCATTCGTGACCGCCGCGGGGGCGGGCAGCGCAGGTGCACTCGAGGGCGCGGCGCCCGGTGCCGCATGGACCACCTGGGCCACCGTCTGGCTGCCATAGCGGCTGATCCGCACCGACTCCTCGCCCTCAGTGATCTCGATCTCGGCGATACCGGATTCCTCGAGCAGCTCGATGAGCTTCTTCACCTTGCGAATATCCATCCGGTGCTCCCGACTTCAGGTCTTTCCGCGTGAGGCGAGGCGTTCGATCGCCGCCGCGAGCGCGAACTCGTAGCCCCGCGGCCCGAGGCCAACGACCGACCCCACTGCGATATCGGAGAAATAGGAGTGATGACGAAACGGCTCCCGGGCGTACATGTTGGACAGGTGCACCTCGATGAAGGGCACCTTCACCGCGAGGAGCGCATCGCGGAGCGCCACGCTCGTGTGCGTGAACGCCCCGGGATTAAAGAGGAGAAACTCGACGCCATCGGCCGTGCAGCGCTGGATGCGGTCGATCAGCTCGTGCTCCGCGTTGCTCTGGAAGGCGACCAGCGTATGGCCGGCCTTGCTGGCCAGGTCCGTCAGACGCTTCTCTATAGATGCCAGCGTGTCGCCGCCGTACAGCGCGGGTTCGCGGGTGCCCAACAAATTGAGGTTGGGCCCATTGAGGAGTAGCAGCCGTGCCATCCCGTATCGTCTGCTTTATGGAAATAGGCGCAGAAGGCGGCGAGTTTAAGATCAAATCGCCGAAGATGGGTACTTTTTAACGTCAATGCGCCGTGAACCCCACCAGAATCAGGCAGATAGCGGCAGGAACGGCGCGCGGGCCGGCGAGTGTAAGGCGGTTCGGCGGAGATTGCACCCGTTTGGCGCGGGATCGCCGGCGGGCAGGTCTGCCAAGCAACTGGGTCGGCTGATCCCTGTCGTATCGAAGCTTGCCGATAGCCAAGGAGGGCAACGGCATGAAGCCCAACGCAGTTCTGACAGTCTCGGCGATCTACCTCGGTCACCGTCGCCTTTCTGATCGCTCGGCGCGACAGCCTGCGCGCCGCCCCCGCCGGGAAGGTTTAGCTCCGGTTATCCAGCGGGCTCAGGACACCCCGGCCGCCACGATTCAGCACATGGGTGTAGATCATCGTGGTCTTCACGTCGCTGTGGCCGAGCAGTTCCTGGACGGTGCGGATGTCGTAGCCCGACTCGAGGAGGTGCGTGGCGAATGAATGGCGGAACGCATGACAACTTGCCGGCTTGGTGATGCGCGCGAGTCGTACTGCTCGCTGGACGGCGCGTTGCACCGACTTCGGGTGCACATGATGCCGCACCCGGCCCGCGCCATAGGGATCGACGCAGAGGTTCGACGAGGGAAAGAGGTACTGCCACGCCCAGCTCGTGGGCGCGGCCGGGTACTTGCGGACCAGCGCGCTCGGCAACGAGACGCCCGGCTGCTGGGTCTTGCGCTGTCCGTGGAACCAGGCGTTGAGTTTCGCGAGATGGCCGCGGAGCTCGCTGATGAGCGTGATCGGGATGACGGTGACGCGATCCTTGCCGCCCTTGCCATCGCGGACGATGAGCTCCTTGCGATCGAGGTCGAGGTCCTTGACGCGCAGGCGCAGGCACTCGATGAGCCGCAAGCCGCTGCCATAGAGAAGGCTCGCGATCAACCAGTGGTGGCCCGCGAGGTGCTCGAGCACGGCCGTGACCTCAGCGCGCGATAACACCACCGGCACGCGCTTCGCCTGCCCAGCGCGCACCACTTCATCGAGCCAGGGCAGCTCGATGCCGAGGACGCGCTTATAGAGGAAGAGGAGGGCCTGCAACGCCTGGTTCTGAGTCGACGGCGCGACACCGCGCTTGACCGCCAGGTGAGTGAGAAACGCCTCGACGTCGGGAGCGCCCATCTCGCGGGGGTGACGGCGCCCGTGAAACGCGATGAAGCGGCGCATCCATTGAAGGTACGCCTTCTCCGTCTGGTAGCTCATGTGCCGCACGCGCAGCTGCTCGCGCGCGACCTCGAGCAACCCACGTCCGTGTGGCTCTGCCATGTCGCAAAACGTCCCGGCGTATTAAGGGAACACCCGACGCCACCAGATTAAGTGAATCAGCGACTTCCAATCAGCGCCAGAAGAATATCGGACACAAGAGGTGCAATATGGAACACCCGATGAGTCCCATAATTAATAGTTAGACCCCATGGCGAAGCGTCCCTTCGTGCTGACGGACATGGAAGACCGAGCGCTCGCGGCCTGCGATGACATGTATCTGGAAGTGTCGAGTGCGCGAGAGATTCTTGAATCGTGGTACGCCCGGCGCATCCAGTTCACTGAATTGCGCCGACTGTATGGACGGCTCATTGGCCTCGGACTCTT
>DATIEU010000259.1:0-5916 GCA_035455565.1 Steroidobacteraceae bacterium
CTCGGGGCGTGGATCGGACGGATCGCAGCAAGCAAGTGCCTCATGCACCTGCGTTCGCCGTGGCATCGCAGCCTGATCTGGTTCGATCAGCGGTCGCCCGAAGAATCGTCATACGAGGCGCCCGGCGGCGCAGCGCGCATCGTGAGTCCGGATGCGGGTGCGCGGCTCGATCTCGAAGCCGCGCTTGAACGCCTGCCGGCGACCGCTCGTGCGGTCGTCTGGTTGCACGATGTCGAGGGTTACAGGCACCAGGAGATCGCAGCGTTCTTCGGGAAGAGCACCAGTTTTTCCAAGTCGCAGCTCATGCGTGCACACGTCCGGCTGCGCGAGCTGCTCGGCGACGAGCGGGAGACGAGAACATGCATGCGGGCATCGACGACCTTTTGAAACTGCGTGACGCAGAGCACGCACCGCTCGCACTGGCACACGTGCGCGATTGTGCGCGCTGCCGTGCCGAGCTCGCGCGGTTGGAGGCTCTCAGCGCCGACTTGCGTGAGTTGCCGTCGAACTCAGTGCCTCCGGAGCGTTGGAGCGCCATCCAGGCGGCACTGAGGGCGAGTGCTGAACCGATCGTGGCGAGTCGCAGGCCCGGTTGGCTGGTACCCGTGGCGAGCGCCGCGCTCGTCCTGGTGGCGGTGTTGTTTACGCTGAACAGCCGTCGCCCGGATTTCAATCCCGAGACCGAAGCGCGCGAAACGAGCACCACACCGGTCCAGGATGCACGCCGCGCGCTCGTCGCCGAATCTCAACGCCTGGAGTCGCTGCTGGCGGCGCTGCCAAATCAGCCGCGGCTTACCCGCGCACAAACGGCGCTCACCGTCGCCGACCTCGAGGATCGCATCCAGTGGGTCGATTACCGCCTCAGTCTCGCGAGTGAAGCCGGGCTCGCCGAAGCGCCCGCCGAAAGACTCTGGCGCGAGCGCGTGGATCTCCTGAATTCGCTGGTCGCGGTGCGTTACGCGGAAGCGCGCACCGTGGCGTTCTGAACATTGACGACTGGAGTTGGCCAATGAGAACTGTCGATATGATGAGAAGCCTGTTGTGTGCAGCACTCGCGGCCGCGATCAGCGTGCCCGCGCTGGCGCAGCCGACCGAAAGAGACGAAGCCGCGCTCGAGGCGCAGCTCGAAGCGGCGCGCGAGAAGCTCGAGGAGGCGGCACGCGAAGTCGCTGAGCTCAGCAGTCAGCTGACGGGCCCCGTCATGGGGGACTTCCTGATCACACACGAGGGCATGGGCAACCGCGCGATGCTCGGTATCGCCATGGGCGCGGCCGACGATCCCAAGAGCGGCGTGCATGTCGAGAGCGTGACGCCTGGTGGGCCGGCGAGTGACGCCGGCTTGAAGAGTGGCGACATCATTGTGTCGGCCGACGGCAAGAACCTGCGCAACGCGGAGAAGACCTCGGGCGCGGCGCTGGTGGCGCACCTGAGGACCCTGAAGCCCGGCGACAAGGTCAAGGTCGAATACCTGCGCGATGGCAAGACACGCACGGCAGAAATCACCACCGAGGCGATGGCCGCCGGGGCACGTTTCATGGCCATGCCACCGATGGCGCATGTGGGTCCGCTGCCCGGCGTCCCCGGTGTGCCGGGCGCCCCCTTTACGATGGCCTTCCGTGGTCCGGGTTCGCAGTTCCTCGGCATGGAGCTGGTGACGCTGACGCCGAAGCTCGGACGCTACTTCGGCACCGACAAGGGCGTGCTCGTGGTGAAGGCGCCGCGCAGCACCGAATTCAAGCTCGAGGAGGGCGATGTCATCGTCGACATCGACGGTCGCGCGCCCCAGAACGGCGCGCATGCGATGCGCATCCTGCGTTCCTACCAGGGAGGCGAGAAGGTAACGCTGAACATCCTGCGCGATCGCAAGCCCGTGAAGCTGGCCGCCACGATGCCCAAGGACATGGGTGGCGATGGGGAAGCGGGCGCCTCCTTCTTCTTCGATGAGCCCGTGCCATTCACGAGGAAATTGCCGGCGCCGGACGAAGAGGCGACCTGAGGCCACTGGGCCATTTCCGTTAACATGCGCGGCGCCATGCGCCGCGCAGACTTTCACTACGAATTGCCGCCCGAGCTGATCGCGCAAGCACCGCTTGCGCGTCGCTCGGCCAGCCGCCTGTTGGTCCTGGACGGCAGCGACGGCAGGATCCAGGACCGCTCGTTCGCCGAGCTACCGCAGCTGCTGCGTGCCGGTGACCTGCTGGTGGTCAACGACACGCGGGTCGTGCGGGCGCGCATTCGAGCCCACAAGGCAACCGGCGGGCGAGTGGAGCTGCTGCTCGAACGCGCGCTCGATGAGCGGCGCGGCCTGTTCCAGGCCGGATCCAGCAAACCGTTGCGTGTCGATGCCCGGTTATCGCTCGCCGGTGGCAGCGAAGCGCGCGTCCTCGCTTTCCACGATGACCTGGTGAAGATCGAATTCAGCGAGCCGCTCGCGGCTTACCTGGCGCAGCACGGCGAGGTGCCCTTACCGCCTTACATCGCTCGCCCGCCGACCCGCGCTGACATCGAACGCTATCAGACGATCTTCGCGCAGACGGACGGCGCAGTGGCCGCACCCACCGCCGGGCTCCATTTCGATGAGGCCTTGTTGCGCGGGCTTGCCGCGACGGGCGTGCAGCGCGCCAGCATCACCTTGCATGTCGGTGCAGGGACCTTCCAGCCGCTACGGGTGGACGATCTCGATGCGCATCGCATGCACGCGGAACGCGTGCAGGTCAGCGCAGCCGCATGCGCGGCGGTTGCCGCGACCCGAGCCCGTGGTGGTCGCGTGGTGGCCGTGGGCACGACCGTGGTGCGCGGCCTCGAAACCGCAGCACGCACGGGCGAGCTGCAGCCCTACGAGGGCGAAACGACGCTCTTCATTCGCCCGGGCCATGTGTTTCATGCGGTCGACGCGCTCATCACCAACTTTCACCTTCCGGAATCGACACTTCTCATCCTGGTGTCGGCGTTTGGCGGTCATGCGAACGTCATGCGTGCCTATGCGCATGCTGTTCGTGAGCGCTACCGGTTCTTCAGTTATGGTGATGCCATGATGGTTCTTCCCCAGGCCCGGGCGCCGCGCAGATGAAGTTTGCAGTCGAGGCGACGCAGGACCGCTCGCGCCGTGGACGCCTGACCTTTGCACGCGGCGTCGTCGAGACACCGGCCTTCATGCCGGTCGGCACCTATGGAACCGTGAAGGCGATGACGCCCGAAGAGCTGCGCGAAGTCGGCGCGCAGATCATCCTCGCCAACACCTTCCATCTCATGCTGCGTCCAGGCATGGAAGTCATCCGTGCGCATGGCGGCTTGCACCGCTTCATGAATTGGCGCGGACCGCTCCTCACCGATTCCGGCGGCTTCCAGGTGTTCAGCCTGGCGAGTCGTCGCAAGATCACGGAGGAAGGTGTGCGTTTCCAGTCGCCCGTCGACGGCGCCGAAGTCTTTCTCACGCCCGAGAGCTCTATGCGCGTGCAGCGCGACCTCGGCTCCGATATTGCGATGGTGTTCGACGATTGCACCGCGTATCCCGCCACCGAGCGGGAAGCGCGCACCTCGATGGAGCTATCGCTGCGTTGGGCGAAGCGCAGTCACGCGGAGTATTTCGCCAGCGAGGCACCTGGCTCGTTGTTCGGCATCGTCCAGGGCGGCTTGTATGAGCCGCTGCGCGCGGCTTCAGCGGCGGGCCTGCGCGAGATCGGGTTCGAGGGGTATGCGGTCGGCGGCCTGGCGGTCGGCGAACCGGAGGAGGAGCGGCTGCGTGTGCTGGAAGACACCGTACCGCTGCTCCCGGAACAGCAGCCGCGTTATCTGATGGGCGTGGGTCGCCCTGTCGACATCATCGAAGCGGTCCGTCGCGGCATCGATCTCTTCGACTGCGTGATGCCGACGCGTCACGCTCGCAACGGACACCTGTTCACTTCGGCCGGCGTGTTGAACATCCGTAACACGGCGCACCGCAGTGATACGCGCCCGCCCGATGAAGCATGCGACTGCTACACGTGCAGGAATTACAGTCGCGCGTACCTGCGCCATCTCGACCAGGCGGGCGAGATCCTGGCATCGCGGCTGAACACCGTGCACAACCTGCACTTCTACCTGAAGCTGATGTCCGATCTGCGGGCGGCGATCGCGGCCGGCGATCTCGAAGGCTTTTCCCGGCGTTTTCGTGCCGCCGAGCGGCGCCCGGACGAGGCTTCTGTATAATACCGCGCTCTTTTTGCCACCCCCGACCATGCCGCGTTAGACGGCCATAGGGAAAGACTCATGAGCTTCTTCATCGACAATGCCTGGGCGCAGGCGGCGCCCGCTCAACAAGGCGGCAGCCTGGGGTTCATCCTGATGATGGGCCTCTTCTTCGTCATCTTTTACTTCATGCTGATCCGCCCGCAGAGCAAGCGCGCCAAGGAACATCGCGCCATGCTCTCGGCGCTCGCTGCGGGCGATGAAGTCGTCACGAGCGGCGGCATCCTCGGCCGCGTGGTCGAAGTCGGCGATAACTTCATCACGCTCGAAGTGGCGAGCGGAGTGCAGCTCAAGGTGCAGAAGGGGCAGGTGGCGGCGCTCATGCCCAAGGGCACCGTCAAGTCCGCCTGACGAAGGAACCGACCGGATGTTGCATTTCGCCCGCTGGAAATCGATCACGGTGCTCGTGGCCCTGGTCCTCGGCCTGCTGTTCGCGCTTCCCAATCTCTTCGGCACCGATCCCGCACTGCAGCTCGCGCTGCGCAACTACGAGGCGGTGAGCGAGACACAACAGAAGGATGTCGAGGATTTCCTGCGCGGCAAGCAGGTCACGTTCGCCGACAGCTATATCGAAGACGGCAAGCTCATGATCCGGTTCGGCAGCGTTCCCGAGCAGCTCAAGGCGCGCGATGCGATCGCGGAGGAAATGGCCAACCAGTACGTGGAAGCGCTGGCAAGCGCGCCGCGCACGCCGCGTTTTCTGCGGGCGCTGGGGTTGCGACCGATGAATCTGGGTCTCGACCTGCGCGGCGGCCTCTACCTTCTCTATCAGGTGGACGTGGAAGGCGCGGTGCGCCAGCTCCTCGAGCGCCTCGAACAGGATTTCCGCCGCACGCTGCGCACCGAGCGCATCTCGTACGTGACCGTCGAAGCGAGCCAGGGTGGTCAGCCCAGCGCGCAGAATCGCGACCCCAACACGGTACGCGTCGTATTGCGTGATGCCGCCGACCTCGACAAGGCGCGCGCGGTGCTGGTCAAGGCCAATCCGGACATCACGCTCGAAGTGGGCGGCGGGCCGACGCCCACGCTGACGGCGCGACTCACGCCGGCGCAGATCAAGGAGCGGCAGGACTACGCGATTCAGCAGAACATCACGACGCTGCGCAACCGCGTCAACGAGCTCGGTGTGTCCGAGCCCATCGTGCAGCGCCAGGGCATCGACCGCATCAACGTGCAGCTCCCCGGCGTGCAGAACTCTGCCGAGGTGAAGGACATCCTCGGCAAGACCGCGACGCTGGAATTCCGGCTCGCGGACACGAGCGGCGACCCGGCCGAGGCCGAGCGCCTGAACCGCGCGCCGCTCGGCACCAAGCTCTACCACATGGCCGAGGACGGCCGGCCGGTGCTCCTGAAGCGCGATGTGATCGCGACCGGAGATCAGCTGACCGACGCCAAGTCGCAGATCGATCCGCAGGAAGGCCCGGTGGTCTCAGTGCGTCTCGATGCGCGGGCCGCGGCGGAGATGCTCAAGACCACGCAAAACAATCTCAACCGGCCGATGGCGGTAGTGTTCATCGAGAAGGTGCGCAAGCCCGTGATGCGCGATGGCCAGGAAGTGATGGTCGACGCGACCGATGAGAAGGTGATCAGCCTCGCGACCATCCGTGGCGTTTTCTCGAGCCAGTTCCAGATTTCCGGCCTCAAGCTCGGAGAGGCGCGCTCGCTCGCTCTGCTGTTGCGCGCCGGCTC
>DATIEU010000260.1:0-3889 GCA_035455565.1 Steroidobacteraceae bacterium
CAGTCAGCGGCGGGATCGGCGGCGTAGAGCTGGCGATGCGCACCGTCGAGAATCAGCGTCGCCCGGCCCGGGTACGTGCGCGACCTGTGGCGCTTAAAAGCGACCTTGGCGAGGGTTTTGACATCGCCAAGGCTTTCCGGAAGCGGGCGTCGCTGCGCGATGAGCGCCCTGGCAACACAGACCTTGATTGCACGACCCGCGATCCGCGCCAGCTCAACGGCGGGGTACGGCACGCGCTTCCAGCGCGCGCGTTTGGGCGCGTCGCGAAACACGGTGCGCACGGTTTTCAAGAGCTGGTAGCGGGAAAACCGTCGCCGCGCGGCGTCCGATACCAATCCCGGGAAGTCGTACGGCGTGATGTCCACCAAGCAGAGCACGGCGATCGAGTCGCCCAGGGCCATCAGCCGGTGCGCGATCTCGAGCGCAACGACCGCTCCCCAGCATGCGCCACCGAGGTAGTACGCCCCACGTGGCTGCACCTCGCGAATCTCCTGAACGAACCGCTCGGCCATCGCGTCGATGTTCGTCAGCTTAGGCTCGGCGCCACTGAGACCGACGGGGTGCAGAGCGTAAAGCGGCCGCTCGGTGCCGAGATGACGCGCGAGACCCGCGAGCCACGTGATCGAGCCGTCGCGCAAGGGCACAAAAAAGAGAGGCGGCGCCGCGCCTAGACTCTGCAACGGAATCACGACTCTGGTATTGACGGGACGACCGCCACGCACCAGCTCCGCCAGCTGCGCGATCGTGGGCGCCTCCACGATGGTGGCGGGTGGAAACGCGGTCGTCGTCATTCTCTCCATCGCCGTCAACAACTCGGCCGCCGAGAGCGAATCTCCGCCGAAATCGAAAAAGTCGTCGGTGATGCCTATTGGGTAGGTGTGGAGCAACTCCTCCCAAATCTTCACCAGTTCCACTTCGACGCGATCGCGCGGCGCTACGTATCCCGTGGGCCGCGCGAGGGGCACCTCATCGGGCGCCGGTAGCGCCTGCCGGTCTACCTTGCCGTTCGCGCTCACCGGCAGGCCATCGAGGAAGACGAACCGGGTCGGGATCATGTACTGCGGCAGCGTCTTCGCCAGGCTTCGCCTGAGCTGCGACACCGGCACGCCCGACGTGCCAGCCGCGACCACGTACGCGATGAGGCGAGGGACTCCGGGAGCGACCTCCCTGGTGACGACCGCCGCCTCGCGAACGACGTCCAGGCTCACCAAGGCGCGCTCCACCTCGGCGGGCTCGACGCGGTTGCCGCGGATCTTGTAGCCGCGGTCCTTGCGCCCGAGATACTCCAGGCACTGACCCGTCCGCATGCGGCCCAGATCTCCGGTTCGATAGATCCGCTCACCATCACCTGCAGGACCGGGACGAAATGCCGCGTTGGTCAAGTCGCCGCGATTCCAGTAGCCAGGAGCTAGATAGCGACTGCGAATCGCGATCTCGCCAACGACGTCTTCCTCCACCTCGCGTCCGTCGTGGTCAATCACTGCCCCGTGCATGTCCTCGGTGGCATAGCCGATCGGCACCACTCCGTCGGAGAGAACCATCGTTCTGTCGATGAAAAATTGCCGGGAGATGCCGGTCTCCGTCGCGCCGAGGCCGATCGCAAGCCGGCAGTGTGGCTCGAAATGCTCCTTGTACAGTGCGACGTCGATCTTCGTCGCCGCGTCGCCCTCCAGCCGGATGATCCGGATCGCCGGAAATCGCACCGCGCCCGTGAGGAAGCTGCGGAAGATCGTCGGCACCGAGTGGTACATCGTGATCTCTTCGCGCGCGAGCCATTCGCCGAGCGGACGCCCGATGCCTTGCTTTCGCGCATCGTACGGAAACACGGCGGCGCCGTTCAATAGCGCGTTGAACACGCTCGAGACCGCGCCGCTGAAGGTGGGCGACTGCAACAGTGTGAGACGGTCGTCGGGACCGATCTCGAGGGCGTTGGTGTAGCGCATGATGTTGTGAAGGACGTTGCGATGAACGTCCCAGACACCCTTGGGCCGACCGGTCGACCCTGATGTGTAGTAGATGTAGGCAGGAGTGCCCGCACCGATAGAGAGGGACGGCGAAGATTCCGGTTGTGCGGACACGAGGTCGTCGAAGGCGGCGACGAATGGCGCCGGGAGCAATAGCGTACTGGCTGCGGCGACACCGGCGGCATCGGCCAGGACGAGCGCAGCGCCGGCATCCGACACAGCGAATTCGATGCGATCAGCGGGGTCCGATGGATCGATGGGCACGTACAGCTTGCCCGCCTTGAGCACACCGAGAATGGCGGCGATGAGCGGGGCGCCTTGCTCCATGAGCAGGGCGATCGGTTCGGACCCCTCCCCACGCCGCGCCAGGATCCCGTGCGCCACCGCGTTGGCAAGCGCGTCGAGCTGGCGGTAGGTGAAAGAGTGGCTCGCGGTGCGAACCGCAAGCCGATCGGCATGCCGAGCGACCTGTCTCTCGAAGCGCGACGGAATCGATTGCTCGATCTCGGCTTTCGCAAATCGCACGAAGGTCGCAGTCGTCATGAGCGGATTTGGACCTTCTTTTCGCTGTGTTGAGCCTCGCGATCTGCTGCTTTCTCGGTCTCAGCCATTCGTTATGAGGGCATAGCGCCGCTTTACTCGATCACCCGATCGGCGCGCAGGAGAATCACCCAGGAATTACTGCGCTGAGTTTTCCTTCAGTTTTCCGAGCACGGCGTAAGTCCTCAGCCCTGCGGCTGCCCAAGTTCTGCCTGACCGGCCGCGTAGTCGTCACTGGGCCGGCGAAATCGAGTCCTGGCATGCAACGCGACCAATTCCAACAGCGCCCCGGGAGCGCAGGGCTTGATGACGTAGTAATCGTAAGCGCCCATCTCGGCGAAAATTCTCTCCCTGCCCTTGATGCGCTGCCCGCTTACAGCGATAAGCAGGGGGCGTTTGCCGGGCCTGTGCAGGCGAATCTGTCGGGCCGCATCCCATCTTTCGGGCATCGCGATGTCCAGGATTACTATGTCGGGATCGAAGTCCCGAACGTCCGCAACGATGGTGCGCGCGCCGTCGACGCCCTCAGCGTTGTACCCATGGCTCTTAAGCAGGTCCAGCAGGGAATCGTCCATCTCTTGATTGTCGTCCACCACGAGAACACGGGTGCGGTGCGGCATGCCGACAAATCTGGCATGGGGGACGCGCCGCGCGCATCCTTAGACTTGATGAGGTGGCCGCCTGCGAAACCCGATTGACGGATCATGTGGGCTGCAGGAGCCCGCAGTCGGGGAGTGGGCGCGGTTACAAGCCGCTCGAGTTACTAGCTGGTGTGTCGCCTCAACTCTCCGGAAATGTGCCGTTGGCAATCAGGCTGCCGGCGGGGCCTTTTCATTTCGGGGTAACGGTAGGGGTAACGGCGGAACGCGTACCCGGCCTAGCGGCGCCGCTTCTCCTATGAAAGCATTGGCAAGGTTCGATTCCCGCCGCCTCCACCACGATCGAACGCCGCGCTACCAACGTCGTGCGCTAATCGCAATGCGCTCGTCGGAACCCTGCCAGATTGGACGTGCTTCGCACGATCAATGCGATCAGGGTTTGGGGGTCGTATGGTTTCAGCACATAGTGATCGAAGCCGACCATTTCTGACAAGATGTTGTCGGCAGAATGGTTGTACTTGCCGCTGATGCCAATCAGCGGCAAGCGGCGGCCGAACTGTTCGCGAATCATTCGCGCGACTTCCCATCCACTGAGAAGCGGCATGGCGATGTCCAGCAACACCACTTCTGGATCGAAATCCCGGACGGCTTTCATTGCCTCGCGCCCGGAATGGACGCTTCGCACATCGTGACCTTCCTGGCGGAGTAGCAGCGATAAGGTGAGCGCGCTGTCGCGGTCGTCGTCTGCAATGAGGATGCGCAAGGAGCGCGAGCCCGTGAACTCGC
>DATIEU010000261.1:0-3139 GCA_035455565.1 Steroidobacteraceae bacterium
AAAGTCGTCATCGATGCGTGCAATCCCTTTCCGAACCGCGATGGTGAAATCGCCGATCGCGCGCGCGCCGAGGGTGCCGGCCTGGTCTCCGCGCAGCTGCTGCCAGGTGCGCGCATCGTTCGCGCTTTCAACGCCGTCGGCGCTGGGCGCATGGGCCGGGCTCACGAAGATGAGCAACGCAGCGGCATGCCGATCGCGGGCGACGACAAGGAGGCAATAGAAATTGCCTCCCGTCTCATCCGCGAGATCGGCTACGAGCCGGTTCTGATCGGTGGGCTGAACATGGGCAAGTACCTGATGCCAGGTACTCCGCTCGCCGGCGAGCGCTCGCCGGAGGAGATCCGCAGAATCGCGGCTACCTTGAAGCCCTGACGGGGCTCGTTCACGGCGCGACCTGGCCGACCTGTTCGGACGGCTGCGGCGATAAAGTGGCAGCGAGTTTCACGAGCGATACGAACTCGCGGCGATAGCCTTCGCTGTCCTGCGCCAGTGCGCTTTCGGCCAGCGACTCGATGGCTTCGTAGCCGAAATCACCCAGGTACTTGCCACCCCGCAGCAGTTGACCAAAAGCGGCAACGCTCGCGGCAAAACGCAGGTCGGCCGACGTCTTGTCAGCCGTTACGAGCGCTTTCCTGGCCACCGGGAACTCGATGAGTTGGCTCGCCTGCGCGCCGGGCAGCTTGTAACGCAAGCTCACGTTGGCGATCTCACCGTTGGTGGCACCGCGGGCCGGATTCGATCCATAACGCAGCGGATCGATGTGTCCGCGCCCGCCGGCGGGAATGATCTCGTACAGCGCGGTGACGCGATGACCCGCGCCGATATCGCCGGCGTCGACTTTGTCGTTGTTGAAGTCCTCGCGAGCCAGCATGCGGTTCTCGTAACCAATGAGCCGATACTCGAGAACCTCGGCGGGGTTGAACTCGACCTGGATCTTCACGTCGCTCGCGATGGTGAAGAGCGTGGCCGACAACTCGGACACCAGCACCTTGCGCGCTTCCGACAGGGTATCCACATACGCATAGTTGCCGTTGCCCGCATCCGCCAGGCGCTCGAGCAGCTGGTCGTTGATGTTGCCGGTGCCGAAGCCGAGAGTCGTCAGCGCGACACCCGAGGCACGCTGACGCTCCGCCATGTCGACGAGGGTCTCGAAATCGACCGTGCCGACATTGAAGTCACCATCGGTCGCGAGCACCACGCGATTGATGCCATCCTTGACGAAGGTGTCGTGTGCGAGCTCATAAGCGCGCTCGATGCCTTCGCCGCCGTTGGTCGATCCACCCGCCTCGAGGCGGTCGATCGCCTCGCGAATACGGTACTTCTTGTCGCCGGGCGTCGGCTCGAGCACCACGCCGGAGCTGCCGGCGTAGACGACCATCGATACGCGATCGCGCTCGGTGAGTTGATCCGTCAGCAGGCGAAATGCGTTCTTGAGCAGCGGCAGCTTGTCGGGGCTCTGCATCGATCCCGACACGTCGATGAGGAATACCAGGTTCGCAGCCGGACGATCTTTGGCGGCCACTTCGAAGCCCTTGATGCCGATCCTCATCAGCCAGGCCTGGGAATTCCACGGCGACTGCGCGAGTTCGGTGGACACGCGAAACGGCGTCTCGCGGCTCGTGGGCACCGCGTATTGGTAGTCGAAGTAGTTGATCATCTCCTCGACCCGGACGGCGTCCTGCGGCGGGAGCTGGCCGGCATTGAGGAAGCGCCGGACGTTGGCATACGCACCCGTGTCCACGTCAACCGAGAATGTCGATACCGGGTGCTCGGCGGCGAGGCGCACCGGGTTGTCGTCGAGATGCTGATAACGCTCGGTGTTCGCGGGCTGCTGGAAGGTCGGATAGCAACACGCGTTCCCGGCAACCTTGCTCAGCGCACCGGCGGCCGGCGCCAGGTACTCGCGTGCCTTCTGTTCCGCCGCGGTCGGCTGTGACGAGGGCGTCTGCGCAGCATCACTGCGCCGCTCGACCGCGTTGTCCCGCTCAGCGTCCGTCGCGGGTTTGTCCTCTCGATGTCCGGCGCACGAAGTAATGAGGGCGGACACCACCAACAGCGAAAAACCGCGGACCATGCGACGCATGACAAGTCCTCCCGTGAGGAGCGGACTGCGCTCCGTGCGTATTCAACGCGTTGTCGCGGGAGAACGGGTCAGCACGGAAATGGAGCAGGCGCTCGCTGAGCGTTTCGCGATCCGCAGCATTCCGACACTTGCCATATTCACGGGCGGGCCGCGAGAGATGGGGCTGGGACCGATAGGTTGCGCCGGCGGCCGGTAATTCTTTCCACTGCCGACGGCCGCTTGCGGTCCAACCTCCAAGCGCGAGCGCCGCGGCGCAGGCGTATATTGAGTCACAGGGGTGTGGGAACAGCGATGCCTCCCACAGGAGACGCGATGGCCAGAAACGATAAGCCGCCAAAGCGGCCACGCAAAGCCGCTGGCAGCTCAACCAACAAGGGTCGGAGGCTCCCCGCCGACGAGGCCGATTCCATGCCGCTCGGCGACGCCGATCCCGCACATGTCGAAGGCGCGCTGGGCGGCGGCGGGGAAGCCCATCCGCCGACTTTCACGCCTGCTCTGAATTTTCCCGTCATCGGCATCGGTGCATCGGCCGGAGGGCTCGCGGCTTTCGAGGCATTCTTCTCCGAGCTGCCGAAGGAAGACCTGGGGATGGCATTCGTTCTCGTGCAGCACCTGGCACCGGACCACAAGAGCATCCTGCACGAGATCGTGGGGCGCTATACGCGCATGCAAGTCCACGAAGCCACCGACGGCGTCAAGGTGGGAGCGAACTGTACCTACATCATTCCGCCCAACAAGGACATGGCGCTGGTCGGCGGCGAGCTACGACTCACCAGTCCGACTACTGCCCGTGGAAATCTTCGCCTGCCGATCGATTTCTTCTTCCGCTCGCTCGCACGCGAACAGGGCGAGCGCGCAATCTGCGTGGTCCTGTCCGGTACCGGCTCCGATGGGACGCTCGGGTTGCGCGCCATCAAGGGCGAAGGCGGCATGGCGATGGCGCAGGCGCCGGAAACTACCGAACACGACGGGATGCCGCGCAATGCCATTGCTACCGGCCTGGTGGACTACGTGCTGCCGGCCCGCGAAATGCCCGCGCAGCTCATGGCCTACGTG
>DATIEU010000262.1:0-3069 GCA_035455565.1 Steroidobacteraceae bacterium
CGGATCGTCGAGTGGCAGCGTGCTCTCGCGCAGAATTGGGCGGCGGTACGCTTCGGTGAGCTGGAAGTAACGACGCGCGATACGCAACACCTGTTCGAGCTCCAGGTTCATCTCCACGAGCTCGATCCGACGACGGTGCAGGTCGAGCTCTATGCGAACGGAATCGACGGCGGCAGCCCCGAGCGGCAAATCATGAAGCGCATTCGCGAGCTGGAGGGCGTTCCCGGCGGTCATGTCTACGCGGCGCGAGTGCCTGCCGCGCGCCCCGCCGCGCACTACACGCCCCGGATCATTGGAGCCTCTGGCAACAACGTTGCGGTCCCGCTCGAAGCGCCATGGATCGACTGGCAGCGATGAGTCGAACGATTGCGACGCCCATGAGCGCGACCGCGAGGTTGTCGAACAGTCTCGATCAGCTGTGCGTGAATACGCTGCGTTTCCTCTCAGTCGACGCCGTGCAGAAGGCGAATAGTGGCCATCCCGGGATGCCCCTCGGCGCCGCAGCCATGGCCTACGTGTTGTGGACGCGTTTTCTCAAACACAATCCACGCCATCCGCATTGGTTTGATCGCGATCGGTTTGTGCTATCGGCCGGGCACGGATCGATGCTCCTGTATAGCCTGCTGCACGTGACCGGCTACGATGTGTCGCTCGACGACATCAAGCGATTCCGCCAGTGGGGCAGCAAGACGCCCGGGCATCCCGAACGCGGGCACACGCCGGGCGTTGAAACCACGACCGGACCGCTCGGACAGGGATTCGCCAATGCGGTCGGAATGGCCATCGCCGAGGCGCAGCTGGCGGCACGCTACAACCGACCGGGGTTCGACGTCATCGACCACACGACGTACGCGATCGTCAGCGACGGCGACTTGATGGAGGGCGTTGCCGCTGAAGCCGCTTCACTCGCTGGGCACCTGCGGCTCGGCAAGCTCATCTGCTTGTACGACGATAACAAAGTCACTCTCGCCGCCGGCACGGACATCACGTTCTCGGAGGATCGCCTTCGCCGTTTCGAAGCCTACGGCTGGCACACAGAATCGGTCGCAGACGGCAACGACCTTGCGTCAATCGACAGCGCGTTGCTGACTGCGAGCGCGGAAAAGTCCCGGCCCTCATTGATTCGCGTTTGTACCCATATCGGTTACGGGTCACCGCACAAGCACGACAGCTTCGAAGCGCACGGCTCACCGCTCGGCGTCGACGAGGTGCGACTCACTAAGGAGAACCTCGGCTGGCCGGCGCAGCCCATGTTTCTGATCCCGGAGGAAGCGCTTGTGCATTTTCGCGAGGCCGTGGCGCGTGGCACCAGAGTCGAGTCGGCTTGCGAAGCTCGCATGGCCGCGTACGCGCAGGCCTTTCCCGAGTTGGCCGAGGAGCTGCGTCGGAGTCTGAGCGGTGAGTTGCCGCCGGGCTGGGACGCGGGCATCCCGATCTTTCCGGCCGATGCGGCGGGAATGGCCACGCGCGTCGCCTCGGGTAAGGTGATGAACGCAATCGCGCCGCGATTACCGGCGCTCACCGGCGGCTCCGCAGACCTCGATCCGTCCACTCGCACTGAGATCAAAGGCTTCGGCGATTTCAATTCGCCGGCGTCCGGCGATGTCGATAAGCAGGGTTCGGACAGCGCTGGTTGGAGTTACAGCGGCCGCAACGTGCACTTCGGCGTACGCGAGCACGCGATGGGGGCGATCGTCAATGGCATGGCGGCGCACGGCGGTGTGGTGCCGTTCAGCTCGACGTTTCTCATTTTCTCTGACTACATGCGCCCTCCGATTCGATTGGCCGCGTTGATGGGACTCCACGTCGTGTACGTGTTCACTCACGACAGTATCGCGCTCGGCGAGGACGGGCCCACGCATCAGCCGGTGGAGCAGTTGGCCGCATTGCGCGCGATTCCGAAGTTGATCGTTATCCGTCCGGCCGACGCGAACGAGACTGCGGTGGCCTGGCGGGTCGCGCTGGAAACACGCGATCGGCCTATCGCGTTGGTGCTCACGCGCCAGGACGTGCCGACGCTCGATCGCCATCGGTACGCATCCGCGGACGGCTTGCGTCGCGGGGCCTACGTGCTTGCCGACTCGCCGGGCGGCATACCCGAGCTAATCCTAGTCGCGAGCGGCTCTGAAGTGGCGCTGATTGTCGAGGCCGCCAACCGACTGCAAGCGGATGGGATAAGAGTCCGCGCGGTTTCCATGCCGAGCTGGGAGCTATTCGACGCGCTGCCGCAAAGCGATCGCGATGCGGTGCTGCCACCGTCGGTGAGGGCCCGTATGGCGGTCGAAGCGGGTGTCTCCCAAGGCTGGCACCGTTACGTCGGCGACGCAGGCGATGTCGTCAGTGTGGAGCGCTTCGGCTCTTCCGCACCGGGGGAGTTGCTGCTTCGGGAGTATGGGTTCGGGGTGGGGGAGATCTACCGGCGAGCACTCCAATGTCTGTCTCGACAACAGGGGTAGAGCGACGATCTCGCCGCGGCATTGCAGCATGCGCGCAGGCGGCCGCAGAACGCGATTTTCGCGCCAAGTGCGGTCCGGCGAGGACTTGCGTCGCGAAGATCGCACGACGTCCGCGTGAGGAAGTTGCATTCGGCCATCGACCTTGCGATCGATCAACGTGAATGTTCGATCGAAAAGCCGTATCGATTACGTCGATACGCACCGTCGATATTCTTCGTTTGCCTGCTACGAAAATACGCTTTACCGTCCGTCCACAAATGGGTCAGTCGACGCTCGAACGGTTCCCGGCAATCCCCACGATGATTCGACGTTTTCCGTCACAGGAGCGCGGAAAGATGGTTCGTTACGCCGCTGCGCCAGTCGCCAAAATGTTCATGTTTCGGAGCTACGTCATCAACCATGGCACGGTGCCGACGCGTTTCTGATCGACCTGAAAGGGGCGACGCACCAGTCCTTCGTCTATTCGGTGCGACGTCCGACGTCTTGAGCCCTGGAGAATCGACCCATGTCGACACTTGCGGATTCGCAGCACTGCGCACGCCAACGATTCACCGATCGTAGTGACGAGGAGGACCATGCTTGGGCGCTGGTGCTTGCGGCCGGCGAAGGTAGC
>DATIEU010000263.1:0-3969 GCA_035455565.1 Steroidobacteraceae bacterium
TCCGTCCCACGCCGCGCCCCCGACCCCGCCGACTTCGATTCCTTGCGCGCCATGCGATCCCTCCTGCCGAGCCTCATCAGGTCTGCGCGCGCATCGCGCTGCGCCCGTCGAGATAGGACTTGCCGCGCGTCATGAGGCCGACGAATTGCGCTTCGTCGCGGCCCGAAACGATGCGACGCAGGCGCGCGACGGCAGCCTCGAGCGCGCGCAGCGGGTCATCGCCGTACGCGTTGAGACTCTGGATCTCGAAATAGAGTGCCGGGCTCTCGGAGGCAACGCGGCTTGCGACGTCGAGCTGTGCATCGAACGTCGTGCTCGACAGGCGCGCGAGGTGTGGAGCCGCCTCACCGCTCTCGGCCAGCGCGGTGAAGAAGGCGATGTTGAGCGCATGCGAGAGTCCCAGTACGTAGGCGATCAGCCGATCGTGCTCGTCGAGGGAAGTCACCACCTGCTCGGCCATGGTGTGCGCGAACAGCTTGCGCGCATCCGCCACCGCCCGCGCGTCGCCCAGATCGATGAAGATGACGTGCCGCCCCGACAACATGTCGGTGTCGGGGCCGAACATCGGGTGAAGCGAGGTCACGCGCGTGCCGGCTGCAACCAGCGCCTCCAGGCCAATGCGCAGCGGAGTCTTGAGCGAGCCGATATCGAACACCAGTCCCCGCGGCCGACGCTTCGCCAGGCTCTCGAGTACGGCCGCAGTGGTGCCGAGCGGCGTGGCGAGCACGATCAGGTCGTGATCGAGCTCCCCCTGCTGCCAATCGGAGCGGTGTGCAAATCCCGGAGCCGGGCCCACCGGATCCGCGATCTCGACGGCGAAACCCTGCGATGCGAGGAATTCGACGAACCACCGGCCCATCTTGCCGCGCCCGCCGATGACCAGGGCGCGTTGGCCGCCACCCTGGCCCTGAGCGCTCACGCGCGCCTGCTCCTGCGTCGCGAGCGAGGCATGAATCAGTTTCCTCAGGAGCGACTCGGCGAGTCCGGTCGGGAGGCCGAGTTCCGTGGCATGCGCGCCCGCGCGCATCAGGACCTCGCGCTCGCGGCCAAAATCCCGCGTAGGCAGCCCCAATTCGCCCTTGACGCGGGCGATCTCGGTGGCGAGCGCCTGGCGTCGGGCGGCGATCTCGAGCAGTTCGCGGTCGAGGGCGTTGAGCTGCTCGCGCAGCGTGTCCAGCTTCATTGCTCGCAGCCAATCCGGCGGGTGACTGCGATCCCTTTTACCGGCGCCCCCGCCGACCCGCAAGGAGTTGACTATTGGCGAAGAAATACCCGCCGCCGGGGCACGAACGGCTGCCGGCGGCGGGCCAGGCTGGCCCCCGTTACAGGGGAATCGTCAGCACCACCGTGGCGTCGAGGCTGCTGCGCCGGTAGTGCGGCGGGTAGTAGTAACGGCGTCCGTCGTAGTAGCGGCCACCATAGTAGCGGCCGTCCCAGTAGCCGCGACGATAGGGGTAGGAGTAGCGGTGACCGGGCGGCACCCAGTACCGATTTCCGGGCGAGTGGTGATAGCGCCGGTTGTCCCAGCGCCGGTTGTCCCAACGCCCATCGCGTCCCCGCCAGTGATCACTGCGGTCCCAGTTTCCGTCACGGCCACGCCGGTGATCGCCGCGGTCCCAGCGATCGGACTGGTGATGGTCGCGGTCCCAGTTGCGCCGGCCGTGATGATCGTCCGCACTTGCTGCGACCGAGAACAACATCGCGCTCGCGGTCAGCGCGCCAAGCCAATGGAGTCGTTTCATCTGCTCTCCCTCCTTAGTTGAGGTGAGCCGACTCTAGGCATCGGGCACTGAACTCGTGCTGAACCTCGCATTCAGCCAGTTGTTCAGCTTGCCGCGTTCAGTTTCGCTTGCGGATATTGCCTGACGAAGTGCAGTACCAGTTGGTTGAACGTCTGCCACTGATCCCAGTGACTCGCGTGGCGGCTGTCGGCGATGACCACGAGCCTGGCATCGCGCATGCGTGCCACGTAATGCTCCTTCTCGGCGACCGGCGTGTAATCGAACTCCGCCGAGATGACCAGCGTGGGGGTGCGGATCTCGCCCAGCCGCCGTTCGACCGACCAGCCCTTGAGCGCATGCACGGCCGCCACGTAGGCATCGCGATCGTTGCTGCTGGCGCGTGCGACCAGGCGCGCGCGCAGCTCACCCTGCTCGGGTTTCGGGAAGAGCTTGTTCACCACGTGATGGCTCATGGCGCGCATCCCAAAGATGTGCGGCACCAGGATGCGCGTCCACGCCATCAGGCGCCGGCGCCAGGAGTGCAGCTCGAAGCTGGGCGAGCTGTTGACGATGATGAGACTCGTGAAGCGCGCCGGTTGATCGAGCGCCATCTGGAAGGCAACGGCGCCACCCATCGACAAGCCGAGCAGGTGACAGCAGTCGACACCGAGGACATCGAGCAGCGCCAGCGTGTCTGCCGAGAACTGCGCGACCGAGTAGGGCCCAAGCGGCTTGGCACTGCGTCCGAAGCCCCGCAAGTCGGGCGTGATCACCTGATAATGACGCGAGAAATCCGGCACCTGGTGCTCCCAGTCCTGGCTGCTCGCGCCCAGGCCGTGCAGGAGCACCAGCGGCTCGCCACTGCCATGCACGTCATAGAAAAGTTCGACGCCGTTGACGAGCGCTGTCGGCATGCGAGCTGATTTCCTCCCAGGCGCTGAACCGGCGCCCATTCTGGCGGCGGCGTGAGGTGGCACGCTAGTATCGGCCGCGAATGGCTGCCGAACGCCAGTTGCTCCCCGAACCCCTGCCCGCCGAGCCCATGACGATGGCCGCGGCTTGGCTCGCGGACGCGTGGCGGCAGCGCGCGCAGCAGAACCCCGATGCAATGGTACTGGCCACGGTCGATCATCGCGGCCATCCGGCGGCGCGGGTCGTACTCTGCAAGCAGATCATCGCGGAGCCGGGGTATCTCCTTTTCTATACCAACTACGGCTCGCGCAAAGGACGCGAAATCGCCGCGAACCCGCGCGGTGCCACCGTGTTGTACTGGGATTCCCTGCACCGGCAACTGCGCGTCGAAGGACCGATCGTGAAGGCGCTGCCCGCGGAGAGCGACGCTTATTTCGCCACACGTGCGTGGCAGAGCCGCGTCGGCGCCTGGGCGAGCGAGCAGAGCCAGCCGGTGGCGACACGCGCACAGCTCGTCCAGGCTGTCCGCAGCGCCGCAGCCCGACTCGGCACTCCCAATGTGTTGGCCCCATCGCCATCGGAACAGGATGTAGCCGTCCCGCGGCCACCGCACTGGGGCGGATATCGGCTGTGGGCCGAGAGTGTTGAGCTTTGGGTGGAAGGTGAATATCGGATTCACGATCGCGCGCGCTGGACTCGTTCACTCACGCCGGCGGGCGAGCACGACTTTCGCGCGGGCGCCTGGACCGCGACGCGTCTGCAACCATGAGTGCGTTGACCGAGACGCATGAAATCACCTGCCCGCATTGCGGCGAAAGCATCGAGGTCGTGCTCGACCTGTCCGAGCCCGAGCAGAGCTACATCGAGGACTGCAGTGTCTGCTGCCGGCCGATCAATATTCGGGTGAGCGCCGCAGAGGGCGAGCTGGTCGACCTCGAGGCCACGGCCTCCGAGTAGGGCAGTGTTCCGTACCATCCGGCTCACCTTCCTGCTCGGCGTGCTGGCATTCGTGGCGCTCGGCGCTTACCTCTCCCGCGCACGCACGACCGACTGGGACCTGCCGCTGTGGATCGCCATTCATCCCATCAACGCCGACGGCAGTGCCGCAACCGCTCAATACCTCGACGCACTTTCGAAGGAAACCTTCGCGCCGATCGAGGACTTCATGGCGCACGAGGCGGCGCGCTACCAGGTCACGCTGTCGCAGCCCGTCCGTGTGGAGCTGTATGGCCGCGTCGATGAGGCTCCGCCGGCGCTCGATCGCAGTGCCAGCGCGCTGGGCCGGGCACTGTGGAGCCTGAGGCTGCGCTACTGGGCGTGGAGAAATGGAGAGGAT
>DATIEU010000264.1:0-6009 GCA_035455565.1 Steroidobacteraceae bacterium
CATCACCTGCGCCTCATCAATCGTATGAATGAAACGGCCGCTCATGCGGTCCAATTGTGACTGAGCGGCCGAACTGCTGTCTTTAGGCAGTACGGCCGTTGCAGGGCCGCGAGTAGGCTGGTATTGGCAGAACCCTGGACTCTCAGGGAGGAAATGACGATGAGCAGTGGAATATCACGACGTTCTTTCCTTACTGCGGCTGCCGGCCTGGTCGCTGCCGGCGCCACAACCGCGCATGCCACCACGTCGAACCCCGCGAAGGCCCGCTTCGACCTCGAGCGATTCGTCGAGGACGTCAAGCGTGCCAATGCGGAGACCGACCGCCAGCGCGCGGTCCAGGAAGTCCTCCGTCGCGCGGTAACCCATCCGCAGGCGGTCCTGGCAGAACTCGGGGAACCGAGCCAGGTCGGAATCAAGTCGATCTATCGATCCCCAGACCTGACGATTCTCAACGTGATCTGGGCACCCTTGATGGTGCTCCTGCCGCACAACCACAACATGTGGGCCTCGATCGGCATCTACAGCGGCCGGGAAGACAACATCGTGTGGCAGCGCCACGAGGGCGGCGTCATTGAGGCCGCCAGCGCGAACTCGCTCTCGGAAAAGGAAGTGTTCGCCTTGCCGCTCGATGCGATCCACTCGGTCACCAACCCCATCCCGCGGATGACCGGCGCCATCCACGTTTATGGCGGTGACTTCTTCGCGGTGCCGCGCAGCGAATGGGACTCGGAGACGCTACGCGAGCGGCCGATGGATATCGGCGCGCTTCAGAAGCGCTTCGATGAGGCCAATCAACGCTTCAAGGGAAAGACGTAGAGACTGCGGCGGCGTGCCAAGGGACATCCCTGTGAACCATGCCGGCCGGCACATCCATGTCCCGGCGTTCGCCCGGATCGACGCCACGTTAAGTGGCGTCGATAAAGACGCCGGGCTCACCCAAAGTTGATCTTTGCTTCGAGGTTGGTGCGCGAGTCGGCGTTGACGAGCGCTTCCTCGAGCTCGATCTTGCCCTGCTTGAAAAGCCCGTAGAGCGACGCGTCGAACCCCTGCATGCCGCGCTCGGTGCTGGTGCGCACCGCTTCCTTGGCGCCCACCACGTCGCCGCGCTTGATGAGCTCGGAAATGTGCGGCGTATTGAGCATGACCTCGACCGCGGCCACCCGCTTGCCATCGCGCGTGCGTACCAGCCGCTGCGAGGTGATCGCCTTCAGGTACTGCGACAGGTCGAGGAAGACCTGGTTGTGCTGGTCGCGCGGGAACATGTTGATGATGCGATCGAGCGTCTCGGCGCTGTTGTTGGCGTGCAGGGTGGCAATGCACAGGTGGCCGGTGCCCGCGAGGCCGATGGCGGCCTCCATCGTCTCGCGATCGCGGATTTCGCCGATCAGGATCACGTCGGGCGCGGCGCGCATCGCGCTGCGCAGCGCCCGCGCATAGGACTTGGTGTCGAGGCCGATCTCACGCTGGTTGATGATCGACTTCTTGTTGGTGTGCAGGTACTCGATCGGGTCCTCGATGGTCACGATGTGATCGGACTGGATCTCGTTGCGGTGGTTGATGAGGGCCGCGAGCGTCGTCGATTTACCCGAGCCGGCCGCGCCCACCATCAGGATCAGCCCGCGCTTGAGCATGATCAGCTCTTTGAGGATCTCGGGCAGCCCGAGCTGCTCGATGCGCGGCATATCTGCCGTGATGTAGCGCAGCACCATCGCGGGATAGCCGCGCTGGTGGAAGACGTTGACGCGGAAGCGCCCCAGGCCCGGCTCCGAGATCGCGAAGTCGATCTCGAGCTCTTCGTTGAAGTACTCGACCTGCTCGGGCGTCATCAGGCCGTACGCCGCCTGGCGCACGGTCTCGGGGCTCAGGATCTGCTTGTTCACCGGGAAGATCTGCCCCTCGATCTTGATCTTGACCGGCGCGTTCGAGGTGAAGAACAGGTCCGACGCCTTCTTTTCCACCATCAACTGAAACAGCGGCTTGGTGTTGAGCGTGGGCTGGCCTGCCCCGCCGGCGGCGTCGGTCGTGTCAGACATGATCGCACCACCCTTCGACATCAGAACACCTTGCCCTCGGACTCCTCGACGATACGCAACGATTGCGCGCCCTCGGCCTCCGACTTCATCTCGCGCTTGCTCTCGAGCTTGATGCGCAGGCGCAGCTCGTTCTTGGAGTCTGCGTTGCGCAACGCGTCTTCATAGGAAATGAAACCAGGCTCGTAGAGCTCGAACAGCGCCTGGTCGAAGGTTTTCATCCCCAGGCGGTTGGAGCGCGACATGACCTCTTTGATCTGAGCGACCTCGCCCTTGAAGATCAGGTCCTGGATCAGCGGTGAACTGAGCATGATCTCCATCGCCGCGATGCGCCCCGCGCCCGACTCGCGCGGAATCAGACGCTGCGAAATCATGGCCCGGATATTGAGCGACAGGTCCATGAGCAGCTGCTCGCGCCGCTCGTCCGGGAAGAAGTTGATGATGCGGTCGAGCGCCTGGTTCGAGCTGTTGGCGTGCAGCGTCGAGAGCACCAGATGGCCGGTCTCGGCGAACTGGATGCCATGCTCCATGGTGTCGCGGTCGCGGATTTCGCCGATCAGGATGACGTCGGGCGCCTGGCGCAACGTGTTCTTGAGCGCCATGTGCCACGACTCGGTGTCGACGCCCACCTCGCGGTGGGTGATCACGCAACCGTGGTGCGGATGGATGTACTCGACCGGATCCTCGATCGTGACGATGTGACCGCGCGTCTTCTCGTTGCGGTGGCCGACCATCGCGGCGAGCGTCGTCGACTTACCCGAGCCCGTGCCACCCACGATGATCACGAGGCCGCGCTTGGAGAGCACCACCTCGCGCAGGATCGGCGGCAGGTCGAGCTCCTCGAACGTGGGGATCTTGGCGTTGATGGTGCGCAGCACCGCGCCGATCATGCCCTGCTGCACGAAGGCGCTGACACGGAAGCGCCCGATGCCCGGCGGCGCGATCGCGAAGTTGCACTCCTTGGTGGAGTCGAACTCGCGCGTCTGCTTGTCGTTCATGATGGCGCGCACCAGCGTCGCGCTCTGTTCGGGCGTGAGCGCGCGCTCGCTCTGCGGCCGGATCTCGCCGTCGATCTTGATCGCCGGCGGAAAGGCCGAGGTGATGAAGAGGTCCGAGCCCTTCTTGTCGACCATGCGTTTCAGCAGGTCCTGCATCAGCTTGATGGCTTGATCGCGTTCCATGGTTACCTGCCGCGCCCGGGAAGGCCGGAACTAGATGCTGTCCTTGTGCTGTGCCTTGTAGCGCGCCTCTTCCTTGCTGACGACACCCTTGGTGGTGAGCTCCTGCAGGCACTGGTCGAGGGTCTGCATGCCCTGCGCCTGGCCCGTCTGGATCGAGGAGTACATCTGCGCCACCTTGCCTTCGCGGATCAGGTTACGGATGGCCGGTGTGCCGATCATGATCTCGTGCGCGGCGATGCGCCCGCCGCCGATGCGCTTGAGCAACGTCTGCGAGATTACGGCGCGCAGCGATTCGGACAACATCGCACGCACCATTTCCTTTTCTGCCGCCGGGAACACGTCGACGATACGGTCGATGGTCTTGGCGGCCGAACTCGTGTGCAGGGTGCCGAACACCAGGTGGCCCGTCTCGGCGGCGGTCAGCGCCAGCCGGATGGTCTCGAGGTCGCGCATTTCGCCCACCAGGATCACGTCCGGGTCCTCGCGCAACGCCGAGCGCAGAGCTTCGCTGAATCCAAGCGTGTCGCGGTGCACTTCGCGCTGGTTGATGAGGCAGCGCTTGCTCTCGTGCACGAACTCGATCGGGTCCTCGATGGTGATGATGTGATCGGGACGGTTGTCGTTACAGTGATTGATCATGCCCGCGAGCGTGGTCGACTTGCCCGAGCCTGTCGGCCCCGTCACCAGCACCAGCCCGCGCGGCAGCATGCACAGATCCTTGAAGATCTTCGGCGCCGCGAGGTCGTCGAGCGTGAGGATCTGCGACGGTATGTTGCGGAACACCGCGCCGGCGCCGCGGTTCTGGTTGAAGGCATTGACGCGGAACCGCGCCAGCTTCGGAATCTCGAAAGAAAAGTCCGTCTCGAAGAACTCTTCGTAGGCCTTCCGTTGCTTGTCATTCATGATGTCGTACACCATGCTGTGCACTTCCTTGTGCGTCAGCGCCGGCATGTTGATGCGCTTCATGTCGCCGTCCACGCGAATCATGGGCGGCACGCCCGCGGACAGGTGCAGGTCCGAGGCGTTGTTCTTGACGGCGAACGCCAGCAATTGAGCGATGTCGACGGCCATTCGGCCTCCCTTGAGGGCAACGGGCTCGGGCCGGCTATCCGCCGTCGCAGCGGGGTGGAAATCGGCCCAAAAAAGCGACGGCAGTATAGCGGAGCCTCAACGCAGCCAATATGTTAATTGTTCCGCAGAATTGGGCCGAAAACCTCTTTCGCGTGCGCTCGCACATAAACGCTGCCGCCGCCGCCGCACGGCGCGACCCGACGCACATCACAATCGTCGCAGTCAGCAAGGCGCAGCCCCTGGAAGCGATCCGCGCGGTGCATGCACTTGACGTCCGGGATTTCGGCGAGAACTACCCGCAGGAGGCGCTGCGCAAGATCGAAGCGCTCGGCGATGAGTCGGTGCGCTGGCATTTCATCGGTCACCTCCAGGCGAACAAGACACGGCTCATCGCCGAGCGTTTTGCGTGGGTGCACAGCATCGATCGCGTGCAGATCGCGCGCCGCCTGAGCGCACAACGGCCGTTTCACGCGCCGGCACTCAACGTCTGCCTGCAGGTGAAACTCGCGGACGAGCCGACCAAGGGCGGTGTCGCGCCGTCCGAGTTGCAGGCGCTCGCCGGCGAAGTCGCTGCGCTCGACCGGCTGAAGCTCCGCGGGCTCATGTGCCTGCCGCCGGCCACGAACGACCTCGCGCAGCAACGCCGCTGGTTCGCGGAGTTGCGCAACTTACAATCGCAACTCAATCAACAAGGCCACAGCCTCGACGTGCTGTCGATGGGCATGAGCGGCGACTACGTGGCCGCGGTACAGGAAGGGGCCACGCACCTGAGGATCGGTACGGCGATATTCGGCGAGCGTCCCACGACGCCATAGAGAAACGAGATGCAACGTCCGCGAATCGCAATCATCGGCGCCGGCCACATGGCACGCGGCTTGATCGGCGGCTTGATCCACAACGGAGCGGAGCCTGCGCGACTGACGGTCGCTGACGTCGTGCCGGCCGCGCTCCAGGCCGTGCGCGGGCAATTCGGAGTTAGCGTGCACGCGAGCAACAACGACGCGGTGCGGGAAGCCGAGGTGGTGGTCCTGGCAGTCCGCCCGCCGGATGTGAAAGCGGTGCTCCTCGGGCTCGAGCCGGCAATTGCGCGGCAGCGGCCGCTCCTGATCTCGGTGGCTGCCGGTGTGCGCATCGCCGCGATCAGCGGCTGGCTCGGCGGCCACGTCCGCGTGGTGCGCTGTATGCCGAATGGTCCGGCCCTGATCGGTTGCGGTGTCAGCGCGCTCTACGCTGAATCGCAGGTCGGCGAACGCGATCGCGCCCTGGCGCGCGACCTGCTTGCCACTGTCGGCACGGTCGTGTGGCTCGAGCACGAGGCCCAGATGGATGCGGTCACCGCGGTGTCCGGCAGCGGGCCGGCGTATTTCTACCTGCTCATCGAAGCGCTCGAGGCCGCGGCCCGCGAATGCGGTTTGCCGCCCGACATCGCGCGCACGCTGAGCGTCGAAACTGCTCATGGCGCAGGTCGCATTGCCCAACGGCGCGAGGTCGCGCCAGCCGAGCTGCGCGCGCAGGTCGCCTCCAAGGGAGGCACGACCGAAGCGGCGCTGCGAGTGCTTGAGGGTGCGGACCTGCGTGGTATCGTGAGCCGCGCCGTGGCGGCCGCCGCGCGTCGCGCGCGCGAAATCGCCGACCAGTCGGAGCGCTGAAAGCACGTGGAAGCCATCCTCTATATCGTCCGGGCGCTCCTGTGGCTCGTGGTGTTTGCCTTCCTCCTGCGTGTCATC
>DATIEU010000265.1:0-2885 GCA_035455565.1 Steroidobacteraceae bacterium
CCCGCAGGTGACCGATGCGACGCCCACCTCCCAGGTCTTGCGCGCATAGGCCATCGCGGAGGCGACAGCACAATGCTCGTGCCGGACGTAGATGAAGCGACATCCCTGCTGCGCCAAGCGCGCCGCCCAGTTCATGTTCGCATCGCCCAGCAGCGCAAAGCAGTTGGTCACGCCTTCCTGCAGGAAGGTCTGGGCAAGTACATCGTAGACACGTGGTTTGGATTCGGTCGTCACGTTGCAACTCCTGGAGGTTATTAGTCGTACTGTGTTTACTAATCACGCGCTGCTGCCCGCCGGTAGTGTTTTCCGCAGCATGGACACTGTGGGAGCGCTCGCGCGATGGCGCGTGCCAGTCGATGGCGAGCGGTGGCGATCGACCACGGGATGTGGCGCTGCATCGGGCCGAGCCCCGCGCGGGCGGAAGGCTTCGGGTAGGGCAGGCGCTTGTAGTCGAGCGGGGTTTTTTTTACTCCCCGCGAGTCGTTCCAGCATGAGGAAGCCGTAGGCCGCGATACACAGGCTCGCGTGATGATGAAAGCCGCGCCAGTTGCGTCCCTCGTAATGCCCAAGTCCGAGTTCTTGTTTGAGTTCAAGGTAGTCGCGCTCGATGCGCCAGCGCATCTTGACGGTGGCCACCAGATCCTCAAGCGAGACGGTTTCGGGCAGATTGGACAGGAAATAGTGCGTGGGCTCGGCTTCACCGCGCGGCCATTCGATGAGCAGCCATTCTTCATCGCGGGCACGACCGCCCTGCGCGGCACGCACGCGCACCCGCGCAAAGTGCGAAGCGAGCGGCGTGTTGGTGCCTTCACGCCATTCGACCGTGCGAAAGCTCGCCGCCGGCAGCGCGCGGGCGAGATCAAGTACGCCGAGCGGTTGATGGCGCGCGTCGCGTCGCACGCGGGTGCGAGGCCGACCGCGACTCTGTTCGACGGGCGCGGAGGCGGGTTGATGCTTGCCCCACCACACCGTGGTCGCCGGCCGTACCGCCACCGCGTAGGACAGCCGGTGCGCGCTGAGCCGATCGCGCATCGCCGCTTCATCGCCATAAGCAGCATCCATGAGCACGGTGCCACGCGCAATACCGGCCGCGAGCGCCGCCTCGATCTGCCCCCAGGCAATTTGCCCCTTGGTGGCAAATCCCACCGCTTTGGGCACCCCGGCAGCCTGGCATCGCTTCTTGTTCCCGGTCCACTCCTGCGGCAGATACAGCCGGTAGCCGAGCGGGAGACTGCCTTCCGCGGTGGCCAGCGTCAGACTCACCGCCACCTGGCAGTTCTCCGTCTTGCCCAGGTGCCCGCAATACTGGCGGGCCACGCCCACCGAGTGCTTGCCATACTTGCGATAGCTCGTGTCGTCGATGATCCAGAAGCACGGCGCCTGCCCCTCTTGGCTCAACACCGGCACCACCTCGCGCGCCACCGCCGAGAGCAACGCCGTATCGCGCCACTCGGAATCGGCCACCAGGTGGTGCATCGATTGATGTGCCGAGCACACATCTTGCGGATGCACGCGCGCGGCCATCGGCTCCACGCTCTTGCGCTCTCCGGGCAGCATCAGACCCCGCAAATACCAGCGCGCCGGTGTCGCCCGGTTCGCGTGACCCAGCGTCTCAATCATCTTCTCGGCATAGCGTTCGAATCGCGATTCCACGCCGCTACCCATCGCCCACCTCCACGGTTACGATGAACACCTCGCGACGGTACCACGATCGATGACACAGTACAATTAGCATAGCCTGCCGTGCGTGAGTCGAACCGGAAAACCGCGAGGTTTAACCTTCCACTACACCGCGCAACCTACCGCGGAATGCGAATTGTAGCCGGTGGCGCGAGAAAATCGAAGTCGCAGCCGCGATCGGCCTGCGTGACGGCGTCGAGAAAGAGCTTGCGGTAGCCGCGGCTGTCCTCGTCGCGCGGCGCAGGCCCACGCCAGGCTCGCCGCCGCGATTCCATTTCCGCCTCGCTCACCAGCAACTCCAGTTTGCGCGCCGGCACGTCGAGCCGGATGCGATCGCCGTTACGCACCCATCCCAACGGGCCGCCGATCGCTGACTCCGGCGTGACGTGCAGAACGATCGCGCCGAAGGCGGTACCGCTCATGCGCGCGTCCGAGATGCGGATCATGTCTTTGACACCTTTCTGCGCGAGCTTTTTCGGGATCGGGATGTAACCGGCTTCCGGCATGCCCGGTGCGCCCTTCGGGCCGGCGCTCTTCAGCACCAGAATGTCGTCGGCACCGACGTCGAGCGCGGGATCGTCGACGCACGCGGCGAGATCCTCCAGCGACTCGAACACCACGGCACGGCCTTCGTGCCGCATGAGCTTCGGGTCCATCGCCGACTGCTTGATGATGGCCCCGCCCGGCGCGAGATTGCCGCGCAGGAGCGCAATGCCGCCTTCGCGGAACACCGGATTGCCGATCGGCCGTACCACCTCCTGCTTCCACGGCGCCGGCGCGCTCGCGATATTGTCACGCAGCGTCCTGCCGGTCACTGTCAACGCATCGAGCTTGAGCAGCGGCTGCAGCTCGCGCAGTATGGGCGCAAGTCCGCCCGCCTTCTCCAGGTCCTCCATGTAATGCCGGCCGGTCGGTTTCAGGTCCACGAGGACCGGTGTGTCGCGTCCCATGCGGTCGAAGCCCTCGAGATCGACGGCGATCCCCAGCCGCCCCGCCATCGCGGTGAGATGGATGATCGCGTTGGTCGAGCCGCCGATCGCGAGCAGCACGCGCAGCGCGTTCTCGAACGCGTCGGGCGTCATGATCCGGTCCGGCGTGAGTTTTTCCTTCGCCAGCGCAACGGCTCTTGCGCCGCTCGCCTCCGCATGGCGCATGCGCTCCGACATGACGGCCGGCGTGCAGGCGCCGCCCGGCAGCATCATGCC
>DATIEU010000266.1:0-2427 GCA_035455565.1 Steroidobacteraceae bacterium
GGAACCCGCGCGCGCGCGCATGGCGGTGTATCAGAAGACGTTTTCGAGTGCACAGCTGTGGGAAATCGCGGCGGTCGAAGGCAAGTACCATAATCCCGCCCTGGTCACCAACATGCTCAAGACAGCCACGGGCCACGCCACGCCGGTGAGTGCGGGCATCATGCTGGCGGCGATGATCATCGCCGTGGTTCTGAGTCAACTGGTCAAGAGCCGCAAACTCGCGTTCCAGTGCGCCAACTGCGGTGACCTGACCTGCGAAGGCTGCTGCAGCGACGAGCTGGGTAGCGTGATCTGTCATTCGTGCGCGGAAGCGGTGGCGGGCGTTTCGTCGGACCGCGTCTTGGAAGCGCTGCTGCGCCAGCGCCGCCAATCCGTGATCGTGCGCCGGCGCAAGTCGATCCGCTGGGCCACGGTGTGGCTGCCCGGTCTGCGCCACGTGTTCTACGGCCGCTTTGTTTCCGGCTTCGTGGTAGCCGCCGTGTTCGCCATCGGCGCCATCATGCTGTGGACGCGCGGTGCCGTGTTCCCCTACTGGGAGTCGGCGGAGTACCCGATCCCGTTGTGGAAGTGGATCCTTCCGGCGTTGGGAATCGTGGTCTCGTACATGGTGGCGCTGTTGTCGCGCCAGCTCTACGAGGCCCGCAACACGCGCGCCATCACGGTGCGCGGCAGCAATTCGGACGACAAGAGCGACACCGCGTCGCAATCGGCGTAAGGCAGGTGAGACGACATGGCCCTCGAGGGAAATCTTACTAGTTTCAAGATCGAAGAAATTCTGCAGCTGATCGCGGTGCAGCAGAAGACGGGCATGTTGTCCGTGGTCGCCAACGACAAGAATGCGGTGCTGTTCTTCCGCGACGGCAAGATCGTGTCGACGCGCGACCGCCGCAGCAAGACGCGCGATCCCTTCCGCGAATACCTGACCCGCTACGGCTGTCTGGGACGCGAAGACTTGACGCGCATCCAGCAGATCATCGCGCAATCGAAGCTCGATCTACTCGATATCCTGCACTCCGAGGGCTTCTTCGACGAGAAGGCGCTCAATCGCCACTGGCGCAATCATATTCAGGAAACGCTGCACGACGTCCTCACCTGGGACCAGTGCACGTACAAGTTCGTCTCCGGCGAAGACATCGTGGGCGGTGTCAAAAGCCTGGGAGAATTCTCGGTCGAGCCGATGCTCATGGAGAGCATGCGCCGCATCGACGAGTTCCCCGCCCTCTTGCAAGCCTTCCCGGCCCAGGGCATCAAAATCACCGCGACCGGCAAAGAGTACCAGGGCGAAGAACCCCTGATGGAGAACGAGAAGCTCGTCCTCTCGCTCTTGAAACAGCCGCGCGCCATGCGCGACGTCATTCAGCGCGGCAACATGCCGACCTACGACGCGTACGAGTCCCTGAAACTGCTCAAGGAGAAGGGACTCATCCTCGTCCAAGAGGATGCGCGCGACGGTGCGGTGGGCGAAGCGCACATCAGCGGTCGCGCACTGCGGCGCAAGCGCGGCAACCCGATGCTGCTGATCGCCGCTTCGTTCGTTCTCTTCGCCTGTGTCGTGGTCGGCGCCTGGCAGAAGTCGGAGAGCGTGGCCCTGGTGGCGCGCGACGGCGTTCTGCGCGCCGACAAGGCCTCGCGGGCCCGCGTCGAGGAACGCGTGCGCTGGCTGCTCGAAACCTACCGCGCCGAACACGGCGTGTATCCGGCGACGCTGGGTGACCTGTCCAAGACCGGCATCGCCTCCGGTTCCATCACCGAGCGCGCCGCCACCTACCGCTTCGAGTATCGATTGACGCGCGACGGATCGGGCTATACGCTCCTCTAGTTTTCGCACTCACAGTCGCATCTTCCCGCTCCGATTCTACGCGCCTGCTTCTGCGCGGCGCGGATTTCGTGTTTGTCCTCCGGCCTCTGATCATGATTCCGGCCTGGAGCTTCTACGCGCTCGGCGTCCACCTGGCCCCGGTCCCGGCGCGCGTCGAGCTATTCTCGGTCATTGTCCAGCCCGGCTTCTGGTGCTTGACCGCGCTCTTGGCCAGCGCCTACGTCGTGAATCAAATTTTCGATCAGAGCAGCGATCGCCTCAACGGCAAGGGACTGTTCCTGACCCACGGCGTGTTTCGAACACCCACGATGATCGCGATCGCACTGGCGTGTTTCCTGGCGGCGTCGTGGCTGTTTCGCAGCGTCGCGGGCGCGCAACAATTGGCACTGCTCGCGGCCATGGTGCTGGCGCTCGCGTACTCGTTGCCGCCGTTGCGGCTGTGCGCGCGTCCCGGGCTGGACCTGATCGCCAACGCGGTCGGCTACGGCGGACTCGCGTACGCGGCCGGTGCCGGTGGCGTCACCGATTACTCCCTGCAGGCGTTCCTCGATGCCGCTCCGTGGATGTTGCTGGTGGGTGCCACGTTTCTGCACACCGCCATCCTCGAC
>DATIEU010000267.1:0-2273 GCA_035455565.1 Steroidobacteraceae bacterium
ACAGCCCGCTCGGCCTGGTCGGTCTCGCGTGCAAGCCGGCCGCCAAAGGCATGCCGGCGTCGTCCCTCGTCGAGCTCGAGAAAACGCTGCAGCCGGTCATGCAATGCATGAGCCGCGAGCTCGCCACGCTGCGACGCGTGCCGGGCGCGGACGCGGATGCGGTGACTGCGCGCATGGAACAGGCGGAGTGGCTCGCCGACAAGTTGCTGCCGCTGATCAGCTCGGCGACGCATGCCGAGCCGCTGCGGCACTTGCTGGCCACGATCGTCGAGCGCACCGATGCGGCGCTCGGTGCCATCATCATTCCGGATCTCTCGATCCGGCTGCTCGCGGAGCCCTCGGGCTGGAGCGGCGAGCCCGCGCGCGAGGCCCTGCGGCGCGCACACCGGCAGATCCTCACGTGGATGCAGCTCGAGCGCACCACCTATACCGCGAACAAGGTTCGCGAACAGGCGGCGGACGCCTCGGCGTACCGCGTTATGGCCACACCTATTCTGCAACGCCCAGACCAGCCGATTGGCTACGTGGCGCTGCTGCGCTCGGCGATCGGCTCAGAGTTCGGCAGCCTCGAGCAGAAACTGCTCGAGCGCCTGGCGCCGCTGATCCCGACTCTGATCGACCGCGACTACGACGGCATGACGAACCTGCGCTCGGCCGCGGGCCTGGAGCGCGCGGTACGCTGCGTGGTCAGCGGCCCGGTCGGAGCCGCCACGATGTCGAGCGTGATCTTCGTGGACATCGCGGGCTTCAGTGCCGCCAATCGCGACCTGAGCGCGCCGATCGCGGATCGACTGATTCGTCGCGTCGCGAAGTACCTGCGTCCACCGCTCGTGCCTGAGAACGCGTTCAGTGCCCGGCTCGACGGCGGTCACTTCGCGGTCTTCATGCCGCGCCTCGGCAAGGACGATGCCGAGCGCATCGCCGAGCAGATCCGCATCGCTTCGCGCAAATCGGAAGACGGCGCGCCGAAGGGCACCACCGGCATCGAGCTCAAGACGGGTGTGGCTGAAGTCCCGCCCACCGTCGCCGGCTTGCGCTATGCACTGGTTGCGGCCCGCGCCGCGGCGGGCACCGATAATGTGCCGGCACCCAAGGTCGCTCCTGTGGCGGCCGTGCCTGCGCCCGTGCCTGCCTCCACGCCCGCGCCCGCGATCGCCAAGGCGCCTGCGGCCTCTGCGACGCCCGCGGAAACAGTCGTGGTACCGCGCCCGGCCACCGTGTCGGCTTACGAGCCCACGCGCCTGATCAAGCCGGTGAAACTGCCGGAAGCGCTGCGCGATGGAAAACTGCGACTCTTCGGTCAGCTGATGCGCCCGGTGCGCGATCCGCAGTTACCAGTGCGCATCGAGCTGCTGCCGCGCGTGCTGGACGAGCGCGGCAACCTGATTGCGCCCGCCCAGTTCCTGTTGCCAGGCGCGAACCCGGAAGGCATGTCGGAGCTCGATCGCTGGGTGCTGAGCACGGCACTCGAGAACCTGCAGAAACACTCGCGCAATGCCGCGGTACAGGCAGCCGAGTACTCGCTCAACGTTTCCGGCCGCTCGCTGCAGGCGACTGAGTTCCACGACTGGGTCACCGAGCAGCTGCGTCGCAATGTCGTGCCGGCGTCGCACTGGTTGTTCGAGATCTCCGAGAGCACCGCCGCCAACCAGCGGCGGGACGTCGCCCGCTTTGCGAAGAAGATCCTGCGAGCCGGCGCGCGGATCGCGATCGATAACGTCGGCGGGCGCGATGGCGAAGTCGGCCGCTTGCAGCCGAATGGCGCGAGCTCGATCAAGCTCGACGGGTCGCTGGTGCGCGACGTCGTGAGCGATGCGCGGGCTCAGCGTCTCATCGAGGCGCTGGCGCGCTGGGCCGCCGCGAGCCGCATGGACATCGCTGGCGTGCAGGTCGAGAACGAGGAAGTGCGCGACTGGCTGCAGCGCCTCGGCATCGATTACATCCAGGGCTTCGTGATCTGTCGTCCGGAGCCGATCGACAGCGTGCTCAACGGGCTGCCGCAGGCGGCGGAGCCGCAGGTCAAGACCGGTTCCTGAGCCGATTACGCTGGCTCGCCGAGTCAATCGCCCGCGATTGTCATCTCTGCGATCAGCACCGAGCCGGTGCGCACGCCGCCGCGCAGATCCACGTCGCTCCCCACCGCGACGATTCCACGCAGCATGTCGCGCAGGTTCCCTGCGATGGTGATTTCGTGAACCGGATAGCGGATGGCGCCGCCCTCGACCCAGAAGCCCGAAGCGCCCCGTGAGTAGTCGCCGGTCACGATATTCACG
>DATIEU010000268.1:0-2216 GCA_035455565.1 Steroidobacteraceae bacterium
CGCCTTCATGACCTTGACGGCCTCAGGCACGACCTCCAAACCAATGTCATCTCCGAGCAGAACGCCGATTTTCAGCACGATCGATTTCTCCGGATGGATTGACTTCGTGAGGAGATTATAAGTGCGGCCGGTGCTACGTCACGGCAGCACGTTTCTGTTCTTTGAAATACGGCCCTACGCTCATCGCGCGCAAACCCTGCTGGGGCTATTGCTGGCGGTCGCCCCGTTCCAGCAGGGGAAGCTTGAATTTTCGCCGGTACTCGCTGGGACGCATCGTCGTCACCCGTTTGAACAATCGGCGGAAGTACGCGGCATCCTCGTAGCCCACCCGCCAGCCGATCTGATCCACCGCCGTATCGCTGATTTCGAGCAGCGACTTGGCGCGATCGACCCGCAGCTGCTGGAGGTAAGCAACGGGCGTCAATCCCGTAGCCCGCTTGAACCGGCGCGTGAAGGTACGGGAGGGAAGGCCTGATTGCTTTTCCACGGCCTCCACCGCATTCGGGTGGCTGTAATGGCTGCTCAGCCACTGCTGGCTTTCGCGGATCACCGCGTCGCCGTGCTGAAGGTTCTCCCGGAAAGCCATGTAGGGCGACTGGCCATCAGTGTGCCACTGCAGGAGGAAGAATTTCGCCGTCTGCAGCGCCGCTTCCTTTCCGCCCAGCCGGCCGATCACGTACAGGAGCAGGTCGTACCAGGTCGCATGGCTGCCTGAGGTGATGAGCCGGCGGTCCACACCCGCTTCCACCAGCACCTTCTCGCCGCGAACTTTGACCTTCGGGTAAGAGCGGCGCAGGCCGTCCACGTAGGCCCAGTGCGTGGTCGCGAGCTCGTCATCGAGCAGCCCGGTGTCGGCAAGAAGAATCGCTCCCGTGCATGCCGCGCAGACGATCGCGCCCTCCCGGTAGCGATCCACGATCCACTGCTTGATCCCCGAGTGCCGGCCGGCGAACGTTTCCTCCAGCCCCATCCAGAGAGAAGGAATGAACACCACGTCGGTGCGCGTCACGCTCTCTATCGTCGCGTGCGGATGGACGGTCCAGTTCTCCGAGCACCTCAGCGGACCCGGGTCCTCGCTCACGATCTGGGCACGAATGAGCGGTTCGGGCGGCTTCTGCTCGATCACCTGTCTCCACGCGCAGCCCACCGAGGAAAGCAATTCGAACGCGCCGATCAGCGACGCGCCGCTTTCGGGAATGGCAATGAGACTGGCGTGAATCACGTGGCTCGAGCCCTGGCAGAAAAAGCACGGATTTGGTCATCCCGCCTCTGACGACCGTCCGTAGCGAAGCATAAATTAAAGGCGGTTTCTTCGGGAAGCGGTCCGTCGAAGCCGCTGACACTCAACCATCGCCATGAAAGGAGATTGACATGCTGAATCAAGTGAAAGTGCCTCAAGACCGCGTCCTCAACGGACTCAACGTCACCGAGTACGAGCGGATCGTCGATGCCGTCCGGAGCGAACCCAAGCTGGCGAAGTTCCAGTTTCGCGCCAGCAGCCGCTGGGAAGGCGGGGGGCTCAACCGGACGACGATCAGGAACTTCTACGGTGCGGGTGAGGAGCAAGGTATCGAAAACCGCCACTTCACCGTTGACGCCGCCGAGCCCCCGGTTCTGCTGGGAAAGGACGAAGCGCCCAATCCGGCGGAGTACCTGCTGCACGCGCTGGTCGCCTGCCTGGCCAACACCATCGTCTACAAGGCAGCGTCCCGGGGCATCGTCGTCGACTCGATCGAGGCAAGCCTCGAGGGAGACATGGATGCCCGCAGGTTTCTCGAGCTGAGCAACGACCAGCGCACGGGCTACCAGAACATCCGGGCATCGTTCAAGGTCAAGGCGGACGCTGCGCCCGACGAGCTCAAGGAGCTGGCGCGGTTCTCACCGATCTTTGATACGGTGACCCGCGGCACGCCGGTGTCCATCGAGATCGAAAAGGCGTGAACCGGGCAGGCCGATCGCGGCCCGCTCAGGCCGCCGCGGCGACGGCATCTCCCATCTGCGTGGTGCTGGCTTTGCCACCCAAGTCGGCGGTGAGGTGTCTCGCCTCGGCGATCACCTTGTCCATCGCTGCGTCAATCCGTCTTGCCGCCTCGGTTGCCTTGGGCTCGTTGCGCTTGCGGCCCAGCCACTCGATCAGCATCTTCCCCGACATGATCATGGCGTAGGGGTTGGCGATGTTACGGCCGGCGATATCCGGCGCCGAGCCGTGTGTCGCC
>DATIEU010000269.1:0-3398 GCA_035455565.1 Steroidobacteraceae bacterium
AAGCGCGCGATGAGTTGCTTGGTGAGACTGCCGCGGCAGCCTTCCGCCAGGACTGTGAGGCGCGCGCGGATCTCCGGTCCCTGTGCGAAGTTGGGACCGGGGCTCCCGTCCTTCTTCACACCCATGTCGCCGATCTGCACGCCACCCACCGCGCCCTCGTCGTTGTACACCGGGCGCGCCGCCGCGAATCCGGCAAACACATCCACACCGAGTCCTTCGGCCTGGCTCGCGAGCCACGGCGTGAGCTGACCCAGCGAGATGATGAAGTTGCCGTGATTGTGCATCTGCGGCGGCGTGAGGAAGCGCACGGACCCGCGCCGCGTCAGGTACAGGAACTCGTCGCGATCGGCAGGCACACAAATGTCCGGCTTCGCGTCGCGCCATGACGGGAGCAGTGCATCGAGCGGACCGGGTTCCATCACGGCGCCCGAGAGTGCGTGTGCGCCGACCGCGGACGCCTTTTCGAGGACGCACACTGAAAGGTCGGGCTTGAGTTGCTTCAGCCGGATCGCGCAGGCGAGGCCCGCCGGTCCCGCGCCGACGACGAGCACCTCGTACTCCATCACGTCGCGATCTGGAGTTACGCTAGATTTATCAATCACTTACGAAACCTTGCCCGTAGAAACAACCTAGGAGCCGTCGCCCTCGTCGGAATCACGATCCGTCTCGGCGGACTTGGCGGGCGCGGCCACGTCCGGCGGCGTTGCCACGTCCAGGTCGAACGGTCGCTCGCGCGGCGGCACAAAGTCCTTCGGGAACCAGACGAACGAGAGTCGCATGATCCGCGCGACGTCCGGGATGTCGTCGATGCGCGTGAGGTAGATGCCGAAGCGGTTGCCACTCGGCAGCAGCGTGTTGTCCGAGAACGGGAACGAGTAGGGCGAGAGCGTGAACTCGATCGGCGGCGCGTGCGTCTGCGATTCGCCTTTTGGCCCGAGTGGCACCGAGTAGATGCCGACCGTCTGTGCGGCCCAGTTCACGGCGCGCACGTTGACCTGAAGGCTGTCCTGGCCGTCCGGCGAGACGATCTGCAGCGGTACGCCTATTGCCGTGCTCGAGCATTGCAGCGCAAGTGAGCCTGACTCCGGAGCGGCGGAGCCTTCCGGCAATGCGCAGGAGATTGCCTTGTCGGCGGGCTCGGTGGCGTCCGAATTCAGCGAGAGCTCGAGGAACGCAGGGTGCTTCAGGCTGGTCGAGGTCGCGGAAGATAGCAGCGGCGCGAGCTGTCTCGAGATCACGCGCCGGGAGGTGCTGCGCAGGCGCTGTCGCGAGTCGTCGGTCTGTCCGGGGAGCGTGTCGACATAGCGCAGCAGGGGGCCCAGCTCGAAGTGTTCGTGGAAATTCAGAGCTAGCAGTTCGGCCAGCAGCGCGAGCCGTTGAGCGCGAGGCAGGTCGGCCTGATCTCCCTCCGCAAGAGCCTCGGTCTCGTTCTGCAGTAGTGGGCCCACGAGCTCACGGAACATCGCTGAGCGCAGGTTCGTCTCGGATTCCTCGCGCTGGTTGCGCAGTGCCTGGGCGTTGTTTTCGGTCGCGATCTCGATCTCACGTTCCTTGAGCGTGTTGGTCGCGTAGATGCCGACCGCTGTCGCGGCGACGGTCAAGAGCGGGATCGCGAGGCTGTTGACGACGCTCGCGATGAACTTGACATTTTCGCGCCAGTCGCGGTGTGCGCCTTGCGGCGTATTGGCGGGGTGCGGCGGCGTAGGGCCGGTCCGGGCGGCCCGCGGATCGTCGGTGGGGTTCAAGCGTTGTCCGCTCGATCAGCTGCAATCGAGGTTGAGCGTGACGGGCTCGGACAGCACGAGCACATCCTGCTCCTTGGCACTCGGCGCTTCGCATTTGGCCTTGTACTTGCCGACCGGCAGCTGCAGCTGGTACGCGCCAGGCTTGAGCTCGGCAACCACCTCGCCCTTGGCGTTGACCAGGCTCGCCTTGGCTGACGCCGGCGTGAGCGTGCCAGTGACGATGTCGGCGACGGCAACGTGCGACGCGACGATCGCGATAGAAGTGACGGCCACGATCTTGGCGCAGCGACGGAAAGAGCGACTGGCGTGAATGGTGTGCATGTGAAACTCACCTCAAGCGGAACTTGGATATGACGTTACCGGGCGGTCCGGGGTCGTGGCAACAGGTATCCGGAATTCTTCCTCATCGACTGCCCTAGCTGGCCGGCAATCGGCCCTTGAGTTGTGGCAACGCTTCGAGCTGTGCGCGGATCTTCTTGAGATCGCCCACGATCACGAGCGTCATCTGCTCGGGTGTCAGGTATGTGCGCGCCGCTGTGCTCACTTGTTCCGGCGTGATCGCATAGATGCGATCGATGTAATGGGTCAGGTATTCATCCGGCAAGCCGTGCAGGTTCATGTAGGCGAGTTGCCCGATGAGAGCGCCACGGTCGGAGTTGCGAATGGTGAAGATGCCCGAGCGGTAGTTCTGCATGCCGCGCAGTTCCGGCTGTGGCGGCGCTTCGCGTCGCAGGCGATCGATCTCGAAATAGATTTCCTTGAGGGCCGGGCCGGTCACGTCGGTCGTCACGTCCGCCTGTTCCACCCAGTAGCCGGTGCGATAGCGTGCCGCGATCGCACTGCGCGGCGAGTACGCGTAGCCCTTCACTTCGCGGATGTTGGTGGTGATGCGCGACGTGAATTCACCACCCAGCAGCGAGTTCATGAGCACAGCCGTGAGGTATTCGGGATTGCTCGGATCGATGACCGGCAGACCCAGCAGGATGGTTGATTGCGGCGCCTCCGGCCGGTCGATCAGCTTCACCTGTGGCTTCTTTACGCCGGCCGGCGGATTCACGAGCGGTGCGGGGCCGGCAGGCCAATCGCCAAACGCCGCCTCGACGGCTTTCTCGACCGCGGCACGGTCGAACTGGCCAGCGATGTAGAGATGCGTGCGTGCGGCACCGAAATTTTCACGCCAGTAGCGCTGCACATCCTCGATCGTGTAACCCGCGAGCTGCGCCTCGGTTGGGTATGAGCGGCCATACGGGTGGTTGGGATAGAGGAGCCCGAAGAACGCCTCGTTCGCCAGCGCATCGGGCTGGCTGCGCGCGAGCGCGAGTTGTCGCTGGAAGTTGCGCTTGATGCGCTCGAGCTCCGTGGCCGGTAGTTGCGGGCGGCGCAGGAGATCGGCGATCAGCGCGATGCCCTCACCCGCGTGCTCGCTCAGGAGATCGATCGACACCGTGGTCTGATCGGGTCCCACGCCGACGCCGACTTCGCCGCCCATCCGGGCTGCAGCTTCGGCGATGTCATTCGCGCTGCGCGACCCCGCGCCTTCCTTGAGCATCTCGCCGGCGAGATCGGCGAGCCAGGTCTGCTCGCCTTCGTTGAGATTGCCGGCCTGCAGGATCGCCACGATGGTGGTCTTCGGGATCGTGCCCCACTCGATCA
>DATIEU010000270.1:0-6454 GCA_035455565.1 Steroidobacteraceae bacterium
ATGCCGCCGTGCGCACCATTGCGGGCAGCGCACGCAGCATGGGCGTCGACGTGGAGGGGGTGTGACATGCCAGCAGTAGCCAAGCGTCTGGAGACCTGGAAGTCGAAGATCGTGCCGGGCAAGCAGTACCCGATCGACGAAGCGCTCAAGCTGGTCAAGGAATTCGCCAAGGCGAAGTTCCCGGAATCGGTCGATGTCTCGGTGAACCTCGGCATCGATGCCAGCAAGTCGGATCAACAGGTGCGCGGCTCGACCGTGATGCCGCACGGCATCGGCAAGAGCGTGCGTGTCGCCGTGTTCACGGGCGGCAAGAACCAGGACGCCGCGCGCGAGGCCGGTGCGGATCTCGTGGGTCTCGAGGATCTTGCCGCCAAAGTGAAGGCGGGCGAGATCAACTTCGATGTCGCGATCGCGAGCCCGGATGCCATGCGCATCGTCGGCCAGCTCGGCCAGATTCTTGGCCCCCGCGGCCTGATGCCGAACCCCAAGGTCGGCACGGTCACGCCGGACGTGGCTACCGCGGTCAAGAACTACAAGGCCGGCCAGGTGAAGTACAAGGTCGACAAGGCCGGCATCGTGCACTGCGCGATTGGGCGCGCGAATTTCGAGCCGCAGCAACTGAAGGAGAACCTTGTTGCTCTGCTGCACGACTTGCAGAAGCACAAGCCGTCGACCTCGAAAGGTGTGTATCTGAAGCGCCTCACGGTGTCCTCGACCATGGGACCCGGCGTGGCGATCGACCAGGCGAGTTTGAGTTTGTAGTTTGAATTCGTGGAGACCGATGCCTCGCGGCATCGGCGACTGTCGAAGACCGCCGGTGGGCCTGCTGGGCCCTCAATGCAGAGGCCGGCGCAGATGGTGTTACCCGAGTCAGTGTCCACTGGTGGAGGTCACCGTCAAAGGGTGGGGCGCAGATGGATGGCGGCCCCGTGGTGAGTGATCTTCAAGCAGGAGGAACACATGCCGTTGAACCTTGAAGACAAGAAAGCTCTCGTTGCCGAGGTGAACTCGGTGGCGGCGAAGGCGTATTCGGTCGTGGGCGCGGAGAACCGCGGCCTGACCGTGGCGCAGATGACGGAGCTCCGCGCCAAGGCGCGTGCGCAAGGCGTCTACATGCGTGTGGTCAAGAACACGCTGGCTCGCAAGGCCATCGTGGGAACGCCGTACGAGTGCATCGGCAAGGCTCTCAAGGGCCCGCTGGTGCTGGCGTTCTCGAAGGACGATCCGGGCGCTGCGGCGCGCGTGGTCAAGGCCTTCGCCAAGGATCACGAGAAGCTGGTGACGATGCTCGTTTCGCTGGGCGGTCAGCTCTTCGGGCCGAAGGAGATCGACAAGGTCGCGAGCCTGCCGACGCGCGAGCAGGCACTGGCGCAGCTCCTGGGTGTGATCCAGGCGCCCATCGCCAAGCTGGTGCGCACGTTGGCCGAGCCGCACGCGAAGCTGGTGCGGACCATCGCCGCGGTGCGTGACCAGAAGCAGGCCGCAGCGGGCTGAGATCGAACGGAACAATCGGGTAATTCATTCGCAAACGTTTTATTGGAGACCATCATGGCTGTCAGCAAAGATGACATTCTCGACGCAATCTCGAAGATGAGCGTCATGGAAGTCGTTGAGCTCATCTCCGACATGGAGAAGAAGTTCAACGTCACCGCCGCAGCGGCGGTCGCGGTTGCGGCCGCGCCCGGTGCCGCGGCTGCCGCGGCACCCGCCGCGGAGGAAAAGACCGAGTTCACCGTGACGATGTCCGAGTTCGGCGCCAACAAGGTGGGCGTCATCAAGGTCATCCGCGAGATCACGGGTCTCGGCCTCAAGGAGGCCAAGGACCTGGTCGAGGGTGTGCCCTCGACCGTCAAGGAAAGCGTGTCCAAGGCGGACGCCGAGGCAATCAAGAAGAAGCTCGAAGACGCCGGCGCCAAGGCTGCCATCAAGTAAGCGGATGGCGGCGACGATCGGCGGCGCGCGCGCAACGCGTAACGCCGGGCAGCGGATCTCCGCCGCCCGGCGATTCCGCGCGGACGCGTTCTGGCGTCGCCAGCTGGTGCGCGCAGTCGTAGTGAATGCGCGCCGCGTGACAGTGGTATCGGGTACCGGGACCCGCGGTCCGGGACCCAACTGAGGTTTTCTGCAATGGCATATTCCTTCACCGAGAAAAAGCGCATCCGCAAGGATTTCGGCAAGCGTCCGAGCATCCTCGACGTGCCGTACCTGCTTGCGATCCAGCTCGATTCGTATCGCGCCTTCCTGCAAGCGGAGGCGCCCGAGGAGTCGCGCGACGAGATCGGGCTGCACGCCGCGTTTCACAGCGTGTTTCCGATCACGAGCTATTCCGGCAACGCGACGCTCGAGTACGTGAGCTACCGGCTCGGCGAGCCGGTATTCGACGTCAAGGAGTGCCAGCTGCGCGGGCTCACCTACGCCGCGCCGCTGCGCGTCAAGGTGCGCCTGGTGGTGTTCGACAAGGACGCGCCGCGCACGCCCGGCAAGAATCCGCCGGTCAAGGATGTACGCGAGCAGGAGGTCTATCTCGGAGAGCTGCCGCTCATGACCGAGAACGGCACGTTCGTCATCAACGGCACCGAGCGCGTGATCGTCTCGCAGCTGCACCGCAGCCCCGGCGTGTTCTTCGATCACGACAAGGGCAAGACCCACTCCTCGGGCAAGCTCCTGTTCTCGGCGCGCATCATTCCCTACCGCGGCTCGTGGCTCGATTTCGAGTTCGACCCGAAGGACTGCGTGTTCGCGCGCATCGACCGCCGCCGCAAGCTCCCGGTCACCATCATCCTCAGAGCGCTCGGCTTCACCGAGGAGCAGATGCTCGAGACCTTCTTCGAGAAGAACACCTTCTATCTCTCGAAGACCGAGATCGCGCTCGGCCTCATCCCGCAGCGCCTGCGTGGCGAGACCGCGACGTTCGAGATCCGTGTCGGCAAGCAGGTGATCGTCGAGGAAGGCCGCCGCATCACGGCGCGCCACGTGCGCCAGCTCGAGGAAGCCGGCGCCAAGCAGCTGCCCGTGCCGCCCGAGTACCTGCAGGAGAAGATCCTCGCGCACGACGTCGTCAACAAGGAGACGGGCGAGATCCTGGCGCGCGCCAACGAAAAGCTGACCGCCGTTACCATCGGCAAGCTGATCGAGGCCAACGTCGAATCGATCCAGACGCTGTTCGTGAACGACCTCGATCGCGGGCCGTACATTTCCGACACGCTGCGCATCGACCCGACGCGCACGCGTCTCGAGGCGCTGGTGGAGATCTACCGCATGATGCGTCCGGGCGAACCGCCCACCAAGGACGCGGCGGAGAACCTGTTCCAGAACCTGTTCTTCAACCCGGACCGCTACGACGTGTCGCCGGTCGGACGCATGAAGTTCAACCGCCGCGTCGGCCGCAACGAGATCACGGGCTCGGGCGTGCTGAGCAAAGAGGACATCATCGCGGTCCTGAGGACCCTGATCGACATCCGCAACGGCAACGGCACGGTGGATGACATCGACCACCTCGGCAATCGCCGGGTGCGCTCGGTGGGCGAGATGGCGGAGAACGCCTTCCGCATCGGCCTGGTGCGCGTCGAGCGCGCGGTCAAGGAGCGCCTGACGCTCGCCGAGACCGAAGGGTTGATGCCGCAGGAAATGATCAACGCCAAGCCGGTGGCGGCCGCGGTCAAGGAGTTCTTCGGCTCCTCGCAGCTGTCGCAGTTCATGGACCAGAACAACCCGCTCTCGGAAGTGACGCACAAGCGCCGCGTGTCGGCGCTCGGCCCCGGCGGCCTCACGCGCGAGCGCGCGGGATTCGAGGTGCGCGACGTGCACCCGACACATTACGGGCGCGTGTGCCCGATCGAGACGCCGGAAGGTCCGAACATCGGTCTCATCAATTCGCTCGCGGTCTACGCGCGCACCAACCAGTACGGCTTCCTCGAGACGCCGTATCGCAAGGTCGTGGATGGCCGCGTAAGCGAGCAGATCGACTACCTGTCGGCGATCGAGGAAGGCCAGTACGTCATCGCGCAGGCCAATGCCACGCTCGACGACAGGGGTGCCTTCGTCGACGAGCTGGTGTCGTGCCGCAACCAGAACGAGTTCATGCTCTCGACGCCCGATCGCGTGCAGTACATGGACGTGAGCCCGAAGCAGATCGTTTCGGTGGCCGCTTCGCTGATTCCGTTCCTCGAGCACGACGACGCCAACCGCGCCTTGATGGGCTCGAACATGCAGCGCCAGGCAGTGCCGACGCTGCGCTCCGAGACGCCGGTGGTCGGCACCGGCATGGAGCGCGCCGTGGCGATCGACTCCGGTGTCACCGTGGTCGCGCGTCGCGGCGGCAAGGTCGATTCCGTGGACGCTTCGCGCATCGTGGTGCGCGTGAGCGACGCGGAAACGACGGCGGCGGAGCCCGGCGTCGACATCTACAACCTGACCAAGTACACGCGCTCGAACCAGAACACCTGCATCAACCAGCGGCCGCTGGTGAAGGCGGGCGACGAGATCAGCCGTGGTGACGTGCTGGCGGATGGACCGTCCACGCACCTGGGCGAGCTCGCGCTCGGCCAGAACCTGCTGGTCGCGTTCATGCCGTGGAACGGCTACAACTTCGAAGACTCGATCCTGATCTCGGAGCGCGTGGTGCAGGAGGATCGCTTCACCACCATCCACATCGAGGAGCTGACGTGCGTCGCGCGTGACACCAAGCTCGGTCCCGAGGAAATCACCGCCGACATTCCCAACGTGGGCGATGCGGCGCTGGTCAAGCTCGACGAAGCCGGCATCGCCTTCATCGGCGCGGAAGTGCGCGCGGGCGACATCCTGGTGGGCAAGGTGACGCCGAAGGGCGAAACGCAGCTCACGCCGGAAGAGAAGCTGCTGCGCGCCATCTTCGGCGAGAAGGCCTCCGACGTGAAGGACACCAGCTTGCGCGTGCCGCCGGGCATGGACGGCACCGTGATCGACGTGCGCGTCTTCACGCGCGATGGCGTCGAGAAGGATGCACGCGCGTTGGCTATCGAAAAGGCGGAGCTCGAGCGCGTGCGCAAGGACCTGGGCGACCAGCAGCGCATCCTGGAAGACGACCTCTACCAGCGTGTCGCCGCGATGCTCATCGGCAAGACCGTCGAGGGCGGACCGAAGAAACTCAGGCAAGACACGCAGATCGAGGCCTCGTACCTCGACGAGGTGCCGCGCGAGCAGTGGTTCGAGATCCGCCTGCGCGAAGAGGACGCCAACACGCAGCTCGAGGCCGCAGCCGAGCGTCTCAAGGCGCAGCACAAGGCGTTCGAGAAGCGCTACGAGGAGAAGAAGGTCAAGATTACCGCGGGCGACGACCTCGCCCCGGGCGTGCTCAAGATGGTCAAGGTGTACCTCGCCGTGAAGCGGCGGGTGCAGCCGGGCGACAAGATGGCCGGCCGTCATGGCAACAAGGGCGTGATCTCCACCATCGTGCCGATCGAGGACATGCCCTATCTCGAGGACGGCACGCCGGTCGACGTCGTGCTCAATCCGCTGGGCGTGCCCTCCCGCATGAACGTGGGCCAGGTGCTCGAGACGCACCTCGGCTGGGCCGCCAAGGGCCTGGGGCTCAAGATCGGTCGCATGATCGATGCGCAGGCCTCGGCGCTGGAAGTGCGCAGCTTCCTCGACACGATCTACAACGAGTCGGGTGGCCAGAAGGAGGATCTCAAGTCGCTCGAGGACGGCGAGGTCATCGAGCTCGCGCGCAATTTGCGCGAGGGCGTGCCGATGGCGACGCCGGTGTTCGACGGTGCGAGCGAGGAAGAGATCAAGCGCATGCTGAAGCTCGCGGATCTGCCGTTGAGCGGCCAGACGGTGCTCTACGACGGACGCACCGGCGAGAAATTCGATCGCCAGATCACGGTGGGCTACATGTACATGCTCAAGCTCAACCACCTGGTGGACGACAAGATGCACGCGCGCTCGACCGGGCCGTACAGCCTGGTGACGCAGCAGCCGCTCGGTGGCAAGGCGCAGTTCGGCGGACAGCGCTTCGGCGAGATGGAAGTGTGGGCGCTCGAGGCTTACGGCGCCGCCTACACCCTGCAGGAGATGCTCACGGTCAAGTCCGACGACGTTCAGGGCCGAGTGAACACGTACGAGGCCATCGTCAAGGGCGAACCGATCGAGGAACCGAGCATTCCCGCCTCGTTCCGGGTGCTGGTCAAGGAGCTGCAGAGCCTGGGGCTGGCAGTGGAGGCCATCAACGAGGCCGGCGACGTCGTCAAGTTCGGTAAAGACGAGGAAAAACAGCATCCCCCGAGGATGGGCACCGGCCTGATGGAGCTCGGAGAGAACCTGAAGGAGCGGAAAAAGTCTTGACGCCTATTTAGGGGCGTGATAGAATCACGACCCGTTGCCTAAAAACAGGCGGCAGTCATCCCGCCTTATACGCATGGCAGCTACAAATGAGGCCATCATCATCGACTTGATGGCCTCATTTCTTGCAAAG
>DATIEU010000271.1:0-9514 GCA_035455565.1 Steroidobacteraceae bacterium
TCCGTCCTCGACGATCCAGGTCATGACGGCCGCATGCTCGGGTGCCGCGCTCTCGAAGCGCCGCCAGCAGCGCGCGAAACATTCCGCGAGCTGTCGCTGTCGCGCTTCGTCATCGGGCGTGGCGACGTGCACGGCCGAGAGTTCCGCAATGCGCCGCTCCGCTTCTTCACTTACCGCGTCGTCTGCTTCGAGCGGAACTTCGCGCGGTGAGCGGCGCAAACGGTCGACGGCGCCGTTGCGCAAGATCGACCTGATCCATGGCAGGAGCTCCGATTGGCCGCGAAACGAGGCACAGCGGCGCCATACCTTGATAAAGGTCTCCTGGATGAGATCGCGCGCGGCTTCCGGGTCGTGCAAGACGCGCAGGCAGTCGCTGAAGAGCGGTGCGTAGAAGGCCCGATCGAGAGCCCGCAATGCCTGCTCGATGGCGTCGCCGCCCTCCCGGCAGGCGCGCATGAATGCGTTCTTGTCCAACCGGCGCTCGCTGTCGCGAAGGATTTGAGTGCTTTTCGCATAAGCCTAACGAACTCACCGGCCGCAAGTCGACCCGTCCTACACGAAAGACGCGGCGGCGGGCCCGCCGTCAGGGGCGCCTGACGTTTTGACGCGTGGCGCGTCTGCATTTGTGACAGGGCGCAATAAGCGCGTCCGGTCGCAGAACAAACCAAGGCGTGGGGGTAACGGCTATGCGAGTTGCAGGTTGCATCGCTCTATTCATGATCGGGGGCGCGCTGGTGGCGTGCGGATCGAAGAGTGGTCCGGGAACGACGACCGGTGGCAGCGCCCAGGCGGCGCAGGCACCCAAGAAGGGTGAAGCGACCGCCGTAGAGGTCGCCGAAGAAATGCGCGGCGATATCGATTGCCCGGCCAAGGTCAAGACGCCGAAGCGCGCCGGCGATGCGGCAGTCGTCGACGTCGTCGGCGTGCGGCCCGGCCTCACCTACGATGAAGCGGCCAATCTCGTCATGTGCACGCACGACTTGCTGGTCGTCACGGCTGACGGGCGCGGCTTCCAGCTCCCCGCGAATGGCAAGGACATTCGCCAGGGATTCAGTGCGCGCTTCGCCGAGCCGCGCGTCGTCAAGTCCTCCGAGGACTACATGCGCGAAATGAGCGAGGAAATGATGGCGCGCTCGGGCAACGCCGTGCGCCAGGACATGAAGCCCGGTCAATCCAAGTGGTACGTGGGCACGATCGGTATGCCCGGCCAGGAGCGCGTGATCACCGCGGCGCGTGAGGAATGGTTCGAGGAGGGAAAGGCCCCCACCGTCGCGACCGTCGAGCAGGCGCTGATCAAGAAGTATGGAAAGCCGACACGCAGCCAGCATTGGGATGGCGGCAGCGTCGCACTCTCGTGGGCCTACGATCCGATGGGCCGCCCCATCACCGAGACTTCGCCGCTCTACAACAGCTGCACCGGTGTCTCGTCACCCGACGGCGGCGGCAACTACTCGCCCGACTGTGGCACCGTGGTGGCGGCCGCCGTCTACCCGCAGGCAGCGAACCGCGAGCTCGGCCAGATGATGCAGGTCGGCGTGATCGACCAGGCTGGCGGCTACGAAGCGCTGCAGGCCGTGGAACAGACGCTGCAGGCGAAGGACGCGCAGCTCAAGGCGCAACAGGTCAAGGACGCACAACAGAACGCTGACGTTCCGGACCTTTGAGGAGCGTCCCATGCGTAGCTTGACCATTGTCATCGCCGCGCTGTTGGCAGCGGCCTGTGGCGACTCGCAAACGTCCGATTCCGCAGCGATGCCTGTGGCGGGCGCGGCCTCGGCAGCGTCGGCCCCGAACGCCGAGTCGACCCCACCGAGCGCAATGCAGGCCGCTGCCACGCCGGCTGCAGCGGGTACCGCCGAGACAGGCCCGGTTCAGGGCCTCGGTGGGCGCACCGGAGAGCTGATCAATCCCGACAACAGCACGATGGTTTTTCTCTACTACGACCTCGCGGGGCTGACTCCGCCGATCGACAACTGGGTCGAGCAGGACAACCGCGTGCAGTTTGCGCAGCCGCTCGACAAGGCCGAGCGCCGCAAGGCGGTGAGGGCCGAGTACGAGTCCGCCGCGGCGGCGGTGCGCGGGGTGGGCGCCATCCGTTTATCGATGAACGCCAACCTGAGCGAATACGACCCGAGCTACGGCGAATTCTCGGTGCGCGCGCTCGCACCCAGCTCCGTCATCACGTTCAACGATCTCGGCCAGAAGGTGGAGCTGCGCTTCGCGAACGGCCGGCAGGCGCAGGTCTGGCGCGTGCCGCAAGCGGACGCCCAGGCGGTGCGTGACAAGATCGGTTACGGCCCGGGTGTGTCGCTCGACACGCTGCTACGGATCACCGGCGTGCAACCGGGACCCGGCGGCGGAACGATCACTACCGAAGTCGTCGAGTACCAGATGCAGACGCAGAGCGGGCTCACCATCGCGCGCGTGCAGATCGCGCAACGCTAGACAGAAGAACCAAAGAGAGGAGTACTCACATGAAGTCTGTGTGCCTCAAAGCCATCCGCTGGATCGCTTACGGCGCGATGGCGGCCACTGCCGGCGTCGCCTCGGCCGGTGAAGCTTGCGAGCAACAGGCCGGATGCACCGAAGTGCGCACGTTCACTGCCACCGTGACCACCCTGCGCGCGAGCAAGCAGGGCGCCAACCGCGTCGTCAATCTGACAGTGCGGTTCCAGAACAAGACCGACAAGCCGCTCACGCTCGGCTACGTGAGCGACTCCGGTGTGATCCTCGACGACAAGGGCAATCGCTACGATGTCGCGGGCACGAGCGCAGTGCGCGGCATCGGCGCGGTCACCGGGACAGCTTTCGATCCGAAGTTCACGCTCGAGCCGAAAGAGGCGAGCGATGCGCGCTTCGAGCTCACGTGGAAGAATGCCGGCAGCACGGCGGCGGGCAGCAAGTTCGACCTCGATCTCGCGGTGCGCGAGATCGTCGCGGCGAGTGCCGATCAGCTCAAGCTGGGGGCGGAGCATGCGCTGCACTACACGGCGATCGACGAAGCGATGATCACGGCGGCGTCGAAGGGCGGGGCGCCTGCGGCTGTGGCCACTGCGGCCACCGCCGCCAACGCCGGAACGCCTGCGACCCCTGCGGCTCCCGCCGATCCCTGCGCCGCCGCCAAGCACTGCTACAACGCCGGCGGATTCATCGCGCAGGTTCAGCAAGTGACGCCGACCCAGTACACACCGGCGGGGAAGCATCACAGCATCACGATGAATATCCGTTTCACCAACATCAGCAGCGCACCGATCATCCTCGGCTACCACGCGAGCTCGAGCGCGTTGGTCGACAACTACGGCAATCGCTACTTCTGGGGGCGCTCAGGCACACACGACACTAGCGTCCAGGGCATCGGCTACGTGACGGGTCGCTCGGCGGATCCGCAGTTCACGCTCAACCCGGGGCAGTCGCGCATGGCCTCCTTCGGAGTCACCCGCTACAACGTCAACTCGCCGATCGGCTCGACATTCAAGTACGACGTCGTCATCAACGAGCTCGAGGTCCTCGGCGCCCAGCAGCAAGTGCGCTCGTTGCGCGACAACGCCCTGACCTTCACCAACCTGGTCGCAGGCTCCGTCAACGTCGCGCAGGTGCCAGGCGCCGCCCAGGTGCCGGGCCAGATCGCAGGCGAGGCGGCCGCGGCCGTACCGGCGTCGGACGCGGAAGTCGCCAACAAGGTGATCGATCTCTTCAAGTCGGTCACCAAGAAGAAGGAGAAGACACCCTGAGGGTGCGGGCCGGTGTTGTTCGGCCGACACGTTCGGTCGCAACACGGCCCGAACACCGGCGTTCGGCGGGAGGCGCGACTTGCCGGGAATCCGGGTCGAACGCCTCCGGATCGATGTCCGACCGCTGCCGTTCAGTGACGGACATGAACGGGCAGATTAGCGCCGCGGCTTGACGTAGGATGCGCGCTTCCTGTTTGGGAAGGGCATCAACATGCTTCGCACTCTGTATCGCCTGGCGCTCAGCCTCGCCGTCGCGGGTTCCGTTCACCTGGCCGTCAGTTCTGCACTGGCGCAGGCCGAGGCGCAGGCACCCGACGAGCATTCCAAGTCGGCAGCGGCCATCGGCAGCTTCGGCGTCGATCTCACCACCTTGAAGCCGAGCGTCAAGCCGGGGGACGACTTCTTCGCGTACGCGAACGGCTCCTGGTACGACACGTTCGTGATTCCGGACGACAAGGCGAGCTACGGCAGCTTCACGGTGCTCGACGAGCGCGCGCGGCAGCAGGTGCGCGACATCATCGAAGAGGCGGCCGCCAAGAAGGCCGCGTCCGGCACGCCCGAGCAACGCGTGGGCGATTACTACGCGAGCTTCATGGACGAGCCGGCGATCGAGGCGGCGGGACTCAAGCCCGCGCAGGCCGACCTGGGAAAGATCCAGGCGATGAGCTCCAAGGCCGACGTCGCGCGCCTCTTCGGCACTGAAGGCATCGTTTCCACCTTCTCGGTGGCCTTCTATCCCGATTTCAAGGATCCGAACGCCTACAACGTGTTCGTGTTCCAGGCGGGACTCGGGTTGCCCGATCGCGATTACTACCTGAAAGACGACGAGAAGCTCAAAGAGATCCGCACCAAGTACCTCGCCTTCATCGAGCAGATGCTCACGCTCGGCGGTGGGAAGAATTCCGCCGCGGATGCGCAGGCCATCATGGCGTTCGAAACCGAGATCGCGCGCCGGCAATGGCCGATCGAGAAGCAGCGCGACCTCGAGGCGATCTACAACCCGCGCACGCGCGCCGAAGTCCTGGCGCAGGCGCCGGGCTTCGACTGGCCGGCGTTCTTCGAAGTCGGCGGCCTCGGCAAGCGCGACAAGTTCGTGCTGGGTGAGCTCTCCGCGATCCAGGACATCGCCAAGCTGGTGGACGCAACGTCGCTCGATACGCTCAAGGCCTACATGACGTTTCATTACCTGAGCGATCACGCGCCGTACCTGCCGGCGAAGATCGACGATGCCAACTTCGCCTTCTACGGGCAGACGCTCCGCGGGCAACCGAAGAAGCGCGAACGCTGGAAGCGCGGCGTCGACCTGGTGAATGGTGCTATGGGCGAGTAGGTGGGGCAGGTGTACGTGCAGAAGCACTTCCCGCCCGAGTCGAAAGCCAAGATGCAGGACCTGGTCGGCAACCTGAAGGCGGCGCTCACCGTACGCATCGACAAGCTCGATTGGATGACGCCTGAAACCAAGAAGCGCGCGCACGACAAGCTCGCGACGTTCGTCACCAAGATCGGCTACCCCGACAAGTGGAAGGACTACTCGACGCTCGTGGTGAAGCGCGGCGACCTCATCAACAACGTGCATCGCGCGCAACGCTGGCAATGGGACTTCGAGGTGGCGCGCCTCGACAAGCCCGTGGACAAGAGCGAGTGGGGCATGGCGCCGCAGGAAGTGAATGCCTACTACAACCCGCTCAACAACGAGATCGTGTTTCCGGCCGCGATCCTGCAGCCGCCGTTCTTCGACCCGAACGCCGATGCGGCCGTGAATTACGGCGCGATCGGCGCAGTGATCGGTCACGAGATCGGCCACGGCTTCGATGACCAGGGCCGCAAGTTCGCGCCCGACGGCTCGATGACCGATTGGTGGAGCGAGAAGGATGCCGCGGCGTTCACCTCGCGAGTCGACCGCCTCATCAAGCAGTACTCGTCGTTCGAGGCGCTGCCGGGTCTCAACGTCAAGGGCGAGAGCACGATCGGCGAGAACATCGGCGACCTGGGCGGCCTCAACATGGCGTACGAGGCCTACCACATGTCGCTCAAGGGTCAGCCGGCGCCGGTGATCCAGGGTCTCACGGGCGATCAGCGCTTTTTCCTGTCATTCGCGCAGATCTGGCGCGCGAAGTATCGCGACGGGGCGCTGCGCGAGCTGGTGCTTTCCGACCCGCACAGTCCGCCGTATTTCCGCCTGAACGGCACCGTGCGCAACATGGACGCCTGGTACACGGCGTTCGACGTCAAGCCGGGCAGTAAGCTCTATCTCAAGCCCGAAGAGCGCGTCTCAATCTGGTAGCGGGCCGAGCGTGACCGTCGGCGGGAGCGGCGCGTCCTCCGGCACGTAGAGATCGAGCGCGAGCGGCATCGTGGGATCGACGCGATAGCGGTCGAAGTCGCGCACGCCGTTCTCGTAGAGCAGCGTGTCGTCGATCAGGAATTCGCCGGTGAACTGCTGCGACGGCTGATTGAAGATCACATAGGCCGCATCCGCGAGGATCTCGGGCTTGCGTGCGCGCCGCATCGCTTCCGGGCCCCCAAGCGCGAACTCGATCGCGGCCGTGGCGATGATGGTTCGCGGCCAGAGCGCGTTCACGGCGATCCTGTCTTGGCGAAATTCCTCGGCGAGGCCGAGCACGCACAGGCTCATGCCGAACTTGGCGAGCGAATAGGCGAGATGCGGCGCGAACCAGTGCGGGTTCAGCTCCAGGGGAGGGGCGAGCACCAGGATGTGCGGATTCGCTGCGCGCTTGAGGTGGGGAATGCACGCCTTGCTCACCAGGAAAGTGCCGCGCGTATTCACCTGGTTCATCAGATCGTAGCGCTTCAACTCTGTGGCGAGTGTCCCTGTGAGGCTGATCGCCGAGGCATTGTTCACGCAGATGTCGATACCACCGAAGTGGGAGGCGGCCTTGTCGACAGCCGCGATGACGGCGGCTTCATCGCGCACATCGACGGCAAGCGGCAGCGCGCGGCCGCCCGCTTTCTCGATCTCTTGCGCGGCGCTGTGAATGGTTCCGGCGAGCTTGGGATGCGGGCGGTCGGTCTTCGCGGCGATGGCAACGTTCGCGCCGTCGTGCGCTGCCCGCAACGCGATCGCAAGCCCAATCCCGCGGCTCGCGCCGGTGATGAAGAGGGTCTTTCCCTTGAGGCTCATGGAGGCCTCCTGCCTGCCTCACCCGAGTCCCGAGAGTACGGTTCGCCGCGCTGCGGTCGCAACGCCCATACGTCGGGGCTTGCGCCACAGTAAGTATTAGGTTACCGTAAGACATGGCTTACGAAGCAGCACTCGCGGCCCTGGCGGACCCCACGCGGCGGGAAGTATTCGAACACCTGCGCACGGGCCCGCGTGCGGTCGGCGAGATCGCGAACGACATGCCCGTCAGCCGGCCAGCCGTCTCGCAGCATCTCAAGGTCCTGAAGCTGGCCGGTCTGGTGGCGGATCGCGCCGAGGGGACGCGCCGCGTGTACTACATCGACCCGAATGGGCTCGGTGCGCTGCGGAAATGGCTCGACCAGTTCTGGGACCAGGCACTGGCCGCGTTCCAGGCGGAGATCGAGCGCAATCCGGAGCCCTCACCCAGCTCGCAACCCAAAGGCAAGACGCATGAATCGCACGATCACGGTCGCGCCCGTCCGCAAAAGCGTACGCGTCAGCGCCGCGCCCGCACGCGCTTTTGAGGTGTTCACTGCGGGTTTCGCCCGCTGGTGGCCGCGCTCGCACACGATCAGCAAGGTGCCGCAGAAGGAAGCGGTGATCGAGCCGCGCGCCGGCGGCCGCTGGTACGAGCGCGGCGAAGATGGCTCGGAGTGCGAGTGGGGCAAGGTGCTGGTGTGGGAGCCGCCCACGCGCGTCGTGCTTGGCTGGCAGCTCGATCCCGATTTCAAGTTCGACCCGGACGTGGTCACCGAGGTCGAGGTGCGTTTCATCGCCGAAGGCGAGGGCGCCACGCGCGTCGAGCTCGAGCATCGCAATCTCGAGCGCTTCGGCGAACGGGGCGAGGTGCTGCGCGAGAAAGTCGGTTCGCCCAACGGCTGGGGCAAATTGCTCGAGGAATTCGCGGCCTGCGCGGCGCGCTGAGCGGCGCGGCCTGTCATCAATCAACCGAGGAGCACTCACATGATCAATCTATATGTGTTTCCGCCGTCGCCTCGCGCCTTCAAGGTGCTCGCCGCGGCCACGCACCTGGGACTGGAGCACAACGTCCGGCTGGTCGATCTCCCCAAGGGTGAGCACAGGACGCCCGAATTCACGGCGCTCAATCCGAACCGGAAAATGCCGGTGCTCGAGGAAGACGGGTTCGTGCTGTGGGAATCGAACGCGATCCTGCAATACCTCGCGGCGAAGAAGCCCGAGAGCGGCCTGTTGCCCACCGACGCGCGTGGGCGCGCGGACGTCACGCGCTGGCAGTTCTGGGACATGGCGCACTGGGACCCGGCCTGCGCCATCCTGATCTTCGAGTCACTGGTGAAAAAGCTTCTCGCGATCGGCGAGCCGGATCCGAAGGAAATCGCGAAAGGGCAGGAGCGATTCAAGACGGTCGCGGAAGTGCTCGACGCGCAGCTCAAGGATCGCCAGTACGTCACCGGCGATGCGCTCACGGTTGCGGACATCTCGATCGGTGCGCCGCTCAACCTCGCGCGGCCCGCGGGCATTCCGTTCGATCAGTACCCGAACATCCGCCGCTGGCACGCGACGCTCGCGGAGTTGCCCGCGTGGCGCAAGACGTTGGAACTGTCGCTGCCGCCGCGACCGAGGGTCGCCGCCTAGGTGCGGAACGACGGATCGAGGCGATCGAGCCGGCGCAGCAGTGCTGGCCACACCAGGCTGCTGCCCTGGCCGCGCGTCACCTCGCGCGTCTGCACGGGGAAGTCGTCGAGGATCGACTTGTCGATGTGATTCAACGCGGCGCCGCCCGCCTGGGCGCGCACCTGGATCATGCACGCGGTCTCGAGCAGGTACATCGAGAGAAAGGCCTCGCCGCAGCTGCCACCAACGGTCAGCAATCCGTGGTTGCGCAGGATGAGGCACTTGCGATTGCCCAGGTCGCGCACCAGGCGCGGCTTCTCGTCATCGCGCAGCGCCACGCCTTCGTAGTCGTGATAGCTGAGCGAGGGGAGGACCGTGGCCGCATGCTGCGAGATCGGCAGCAAGCCATCCTTCTGCGCCGACACCGCCACACCGTTGACCGAATGCACGTGCAGCACACACAGCGCGTCTTCGCGCGCCGCGTGCACCGCGCTGTGAATGACGAAGCCGGCCGGATTGATGTCGTAGTCGGACTCCATGACCTTGTTGCCGTTCAAGTCGATCTTCACGAGCGAAGAAGCCGTGATTTCGTCGAACAGCATGCCGTACGGGTTAATGAGGAAGTGATGCTCGGGACCCGGGACGCGCGCCGAGATGTGCGTAAAGATGAGATCGTCCCAGCCGAAATGGGCGACCAGTCGATAGGCCGCAGCGAGATTCACCCGCACATCCCACTCATCCGCGCCAACGCGCGCACGCACGTCGAGTTTCATCTGCGTCGCCATCAGCTCTTCGCCTTCTTCAAGTCCTCGTCGCGCAAGCCGAACAGGCGCTTCTTGTCCTCATCCGACATCGGCTGCGATGCTGCCACCCATTCCTGCCCGACCGCGGCACCTTTCTTGACCGCCGGTCGCGCACCCATCGCCTCGAACCAGCGCTTCACGTGCGGGAAATCGTTGAGATCCTGGCCCTGCCAATCGTAACGAAACACCCACGGCCAGCACGCAATATCGGCAATGGAATATTCGCCCGCGAGATACTCCGCCTT
>DATIEU010000272.1:0-10566 GCA_035455565.1 Steroidobacteraceae bacterium
ACCCACGGCGACACTCCATGCCACATCGCTCTCATCGACGTCGACCCGATCCGGATCGATGTGAAAGATTCCGGTAGGAGGAAAGCCGAGGGCAATGTTGGTGCCGATGCTTTCTGGGCTTTCTTCGGTCCGTCCTACTGCAGCGCTGAGGTAAAAGCCGGGTTCGGCTGCCAGGACAGGGCGGGTGGAAATTGACGTGAGAGCGGCTGAAGCGATCAACATCCAGGTCTTGCGATTCATGCGTTATGTTTTATTCTTGGTTGACGCCGTCAATAATTTTCTGCAACTCGGGTTCGATCGGCAAGCGCTTGAACATGCTGATGTCGGTGCCGCCGGTGTTGCCTACCGGCACGACGCCGACGGCCGAACCCAGCATGCCCAGGACGATGCGTACGATTTGCCCGAAGGCCGCCATGACTCGCCCTCTTCGAAGCTCGACTCGAAGCATCAACCAGTGGGCTGTTGCATGGGGTATGACAAATCCCTGGCCAATGACGTGGGCGCGCTCGAGGTGACGAAAGCCGGCCTCGAGCTCGTGCTTTGCGATGAGTTCCTTCGCCAAAGCGATCTCGTTGTCGAAGGCGACGGTCTGAACCGGATTCATGGCTACTCTCTGCTGGGACCAGCGGTTGTTCGCACGCGTTGCGCGATGAGCTTGAGGACTTGAATCAGGACCAGCGCTGCGCACGTGACTTCCAACAGGATCGTCACATTCATGGCGGGCGTATGCGCGGAAAAGGGTGCGGCAAGATAGTGGCCAAGGCTGTCGAGCCCCAGCAGCGCGTAGGCCGTCAGTATTATCGCCCCGATAATTTCGTAGCCCCGGGAAATCAGGTACCAGCCGCAAACCCCCGGCATTGTGAGCACAATCCACGCGACGTACACGCCTTCCCGCGTCCATGAACGCGGCAGACCGGGGTAGTCCCTTATGAACTCCGCATTGTGGACGAAGTGCACGAGGCTCGCGGCCGCGTACAGGAGAAGCAGAACCAGCAGAGTGAGATGCCGGGAGTTGCGCATTGGCGCGATGGCGTCACTCGATGCCCGCGACGATGCGCATGTCGCGGTCGACAGCGTCGCCGAGTGCACGTAGTGCCTGCTGGTATCCCGGACTGTCATGCGCGGCGATGGCTTGCGCGACGCTCTCAAACTCGATGAGCACCGTTCGCTGCTCCAGGCCCTTTTCGTAAACTCGCGCAGGCACTCCGCGCGCCAGGAAGCGGCCGCCTGCCGCCTGAAGTGCGGGGCCCGCAAGCCTGGCGTACGCCGCGAGAGACTCTGGGTCGCGTATCGAGCGGTACGCGGAAATCCAATATGCCTTGGCCATTGTTTCTCCGTTACGTCGCGTGTGATCGAATATAGTCCTCCCGAGGATACAGGGAGTTCTTCATGCTGAAGCGCCGCGCATACGTCCGACTCATCATCGCATTGGTGTGCACGTCAGCCACACTGTTCGGGGCCCCTGCGTACGGGCAGTTCCCACCGGACAGCGCGTACGCGGCGGCCGAGGCAGATGTTAAAGCAGCGGAGGCTTCCGTCGCTGAGTCGTCCAAGCGCGAGGAAGCGAAACAGAAGGTCATGGAGCGCTACCAGGATGGAATTGTCATCTGGGAAACCGAAGACGACGCCTACGTGCCGTTCCTCATGAAGTTCAACCTTAACACCCAGGTCCGTTATCTCAACACACTCGATTCCGAAGACACGTTCACCGACCACCTGGGCGTTGTCCGCGAGGTCAATAAGCGCAACGACATCACGGTGAATCGCACGATGTTCATCCTGGGCGGCTACATCTTCGACAAGCGGCTGCGTTACAGCAGCACCGTGTGGACGTCCGCCGGTGCCGCGTCAATCGTCGTAGCCGGGACCATTGGTTGGCAATTCAACAAGGCCATTACGATCACCGGTGGCTACACGGGTGTTCCAGGCAGCCGATCGCTCGTCAATACGTTCCCGTTTTTTACGGCGAGCGACAGGAGCATGGCTGACAACTTCTTTCGCCCCGGTTTCACGCAAGGAGTCTGGGCGAATGGCGAACCTATCAAGGGGCTGAACTACCTGGTGTTCGTCGGCAATGGTCTCAACACGTTGAACATCTCGGCAACCAAGATCGATACCAACCTGCTGTATTCAGGCAGTGTCTGGTGGGAACCGCTGGGCGATTACGGAGAGCCCGGCAAAGCACGCAACATGTACGATGACTATTTCGCCTCCGACGAGACGCGCATTCGAGTTGGAACTGCGTTTACCCATTCCCGGGAGGACCGTTTTTCAAATCTCGATACATCGAATCCCGAGAATACTTCGATGCACAACTCCGACGGCGTGTTGACCTTCTCGACCGGAGCGTTTGCTCCGGGGGTGACTGTGCAGCAGGCGACCTACGAACTGTGGGCGATCGATGGCGGCGTGAAGTGGAACGGACTGGCGATCAATGGGCAATACTTTTTCCGCTGGATCGAAGATTTCGCCGCTGATGGCCCGATTCCGGTCGACTCCACCTACGACCACGGCTTTGAGTTGTCGGCGAGCTATTTCATCAGTCCCAGGAAGCTGGCCGTGTATGCCCGAGGCTCAAAGGTCAACGGAGAGTTCGGCGATTCGTGGGAGTACGCGGCAGGTGTCAAATGGCATTTCCTGCCGACCGAGCGAATGTGGCTCACCGGCGAGGTGATGAACGTGCATGAAGCTCCCTATGGCGGCGCCTTTACTCCGTATACGCCAGGCCTGGACGGCTGGGTGCCGATGATTCAGGCAATCCTGGCTTTTTGAGCGCTCGCAGCGGCTCGCCGTTCAGCAGCGTCCACCGATCAGTGCAACTACGTTTGGCGATTGAAGAGTCAACTCCGTTCCAGGCGGACCCTTCCTCGTTACTGCGCCACGTATGTCGACCAGGACCGGGGTCTTGCCGTGGTACGAGAGTCTCCAATATGTCGCGGCCATATCACGGAAGCGATTAGGCTTCATCTCGCCCAAAGTCAGGATGCGCCCACTCCTGCATTCCGAGACCTTGCCGTTCCCGTGGAGATCGAACCACAGTTCTCCTCTCACAGTCTCCGCATCGGCTACTGCGACGAGCGCAAGCATTCCCACAATGGCTGCCAATTGCCGCATGACTGTCAGGCCGCACCCGGCGATCAAGCCGTAGGATCGCCCGTCTTTACCTTGTTGATCCACTCCTCGGCGCCGATGGTGCCCAGGGCCTGAGCCCGTGCAGCATCCTGCGGGGACAGTACATCCTGCACTGCATCGACTCGCTTCCACTCGGCGAGCGGCGTGTCCTTCGCTTCGCGGGGGACATAACGCGAGGCTTGCACCTTCTGGTAGCGATGTACGTAGCGCGGACAGTTCTGCCACAACTCGGAGAGCTTCACGCGCACGATCAGGTCGGCTTCCTTGTAGAACTGCTTCAGCGCGGGATCTTCACGCGAAATCGTGGCGACACCCTGCAGGCGCAACCGGTGCGGGCGCTCGAAAGAGATGAAGAGCATGCCGACCTGCCGGTGCAGGGCCAGATTGCCCATCGACAGGAACATGCCGTTGCCGTCATAGCTCGGGAATACGAGCGTGGTGCTGTCCAGGATCTTCACGAACCCGGGATCGCCGCCCTTGTATGAGACCGTCGGTCGGCCGTTGTGATCGACGGTCGCGAGAAAGAACATGTCCATGGATTCGATGAAGCCGGTCGACTCCGCGTCGAATTCCGTCCTGCACGCGAGCTGTTCGATGCGGTCGGCCAGCTTGCGAGTGCTGAAGGCGTCCTGCAGCTCGCGATGTTGTTGTCCGTAGAGTCTGCTCATGATGCTTCATCCCCTTGTATCGTGCGTAACCCCGCCGACGAGTGAAGCGAGCTACACCAGCGGCGGGCAAACGAGGCCCAGATTGGGAACGTCGGGCGCCTGACTTGCGGGGTCGCCGCGCTGTGGTGTAGTCACGTCAGGCCCTAGATACGAACATCAAGTCGTTCAAGACACCACACGATTCCGAAGTACGCCGCGGCCGTGAGCACACACGCAACGCCGAGAGCCGGCCAGAAACCCCAGCCAGACTTCAGCGTGTAAGCGAGTGCCACGAACAGCAGCAGCGACGGCAGGACGAGCCAAAAGATTCCGGCTGAAAGCGTCGCGATTCGCTGTGTGTCCCCGGTTTCCAGGTACAACCACACAAACGCCAGGACTGAGGTGAGCGGAAGCGATGCCAATGCGGCGCCCCAAAATGTACTGCGCTTCGCGATCTCAGATACCGCCACGACCACCGCCACGGTCAGCAGGATCTTGATGACGTACTGCCACATGTCTCGAGGGCACCGCTCGCTGGTGACGTCGGTCAGTCTATACCGGAACAGGAGCCATGGCTGATGGGCAGATGCCCTGCGGTCCATCGGCTGCTTTACTGGCGGCGTTTAACCAGAAGCCCGTCCAGTTCAGCCCTGCGGTACAGTCGACCGTCGGCGATGACCGCGCGGATTCTCCGGGTGTTGCGGATGTTCTCGAGCGGATTGGCGTCGAGCAGAACCAGATCGGCGAGCTTGCCCGGCTCGACCGTACCTAAAGTGTCGCCGATTTCGAGCACGCGTGCGGGATTGAGAGTGGCGGTCTGCAGGGCCGCGAGCGGCGTGAGACCGGCTTCAACCAGTCTCTCGAGCTCCACGTGCAGGCTGATGCCGGGAACTTGCAGCGGCACGCCAACGTCCGTTGCCGCGAGCAGCAATACTCCGGTCTCGTTCAAGAGCCGAACGTTCTCGAGCTCGAGGGGCACGATCGGTCGCAGGATCGATTGGAACTCCCGAATGGTCTCGGAGCTGAACCGCTCCTTCCAGTTGCGGCGGATTTCCTCCGGCACGAGTTGCATGCGCGCGGTATCACCAAGAACCTGCTCAGCATTCACAACGTGGTGATACGCGACCAGATCGACGGTAACCGCCACTCCGTTGCGACGAAACGCCCCGAAGGCCGAATCACAGGCGCCCGGATCACGGCTGTCGTAAAGCGCCCGGGTGTGACGGAACATGGCCAGGAATTTTTCGCTCTCTGGCAGCTTCTCGTAGTCGTCCAACACTCTCGCGAACCGTCTCCGCTCGGTTTCAGCATCCCTTGAGCAGGCCGCTGCGAGAGCGTCGGGATGCTCAACCGTGCGCTGGCCAGTCTCAGCCACCTCCTCGGGTGTTACGCGAAACGGCACATGGCCATCCACCGGGATTTTCCTGCGCCGTGCTTCGTCCATGATCGCGAAGTAAGCCTCGCGGGAGAGGTTCTCGTAGACCTTGACGAGATCGGCGCCATTCGAGGCGAGCTGATCCACTGCGGCCCGCGCTTCCGCCGCCGTGCGCACCACCACCGGGTTGCTTCCTAAGGGAGGATCGCCGTCCAGCGAGGGACCTGCGGACAGGAATCGGGGTGGCCCGCGAAGCTCCCCCTCGGCCAGCCGGCGCTTCACTGACTTGGTCAGCTTGAGTTCCAGGTCGGCCGTGCCGTCATTCATGTTGCGAACGCCGGTGACGCCGTGCGCGAGAAACAGCGGGAAGTGCCAGTCCTGGGCGGCGACGGCATCGTTGGCTCGATCAAGCGCCACGTTGCTCACCGAGTGGACGTGCATGTCCCACAACCCGGGGATCAGGTAACCGCCGACTCCCTCCACGATCTCCGCGTCGTCCGGCACCGTGATTTCGCGGGCGGCGCCGACCGCCGTAATGCGGCTGCCAGCCACCAGAACCGTCCGCTCAGGATCGAGCGACCCATCCCTGACATCGACTACAGTGACGCCGCGGATCGCGACAGTGACGGATGCCGAATGGGCGGACGAAACAGCAAGCAGGCAGAGAATGCCGGCGAGATTCTTCCTGACTTCACTGCTACCTTCTCGGCTCATACCGCATCGCCACCGCCCCGGAGCCGAATTCCAGCCGGCTCACGAGCTTCAACTCGACATGCTTCGATAGCCCGGCGAACAACGTCGGCCCGTGGCCCGCTAGCCTGGGATGCACCACGAACTCGTACTCATCGATCAATCCCAGTTCCGCCAACGCCTGCGGAAGCTTCACGCCTCCCACGAACAGTCCCTTGCCCGACTGTCGCTTGAGCTGCTGAACGGCCTTTCCCAGATCCCCGCGGACGAGCTCCGCGTTCCAGTCGACCCGATCCAGGGTGCTCGACACGACGTACTTCTTTGCCGCGTCGATCGTCCGGGCGAAGGGTTGCATCCAATCGGGCAGCGCTTCCCGCGCCGGCGAGCGAAACGCTGCCTCCATCATCTCGTAAGTCACCCGGCCAAAGAGCAGGGCATCGGCGTGGTTGAGGTTCTCGACCGCGTGACGATGCAAGTCTTCGTCCGCGGGTATCGCACGATGATCGCAGCACCCGTCCAATGTGACGTTGATGGAATAACGAAGGGGTCGCATTACGTAAGAGTACCGCAACCGGTTGTCAGGCGACCCGCGCGGCGCGTGCTCTTAGCTGTCCGCTGCGACGCCCTCCAGCGTTCGTTTCATTGCGGTCAGCCCTTGCGACATCATCTCTCCGACGGTGTCAGCCACTTCATGCGGCATGACATCCGCAATCCAGACAACTCGACACTGGTCGTGACCTTCCGGGAAAACCTGGATAGACGCGCTGTGGTGAGTAAGAGGTTCACCGCGAGCCGACCACGCATGTCGGCGGGTCTTGTCGTCGACGGCGACGATCAGTTCGCGCACTGCCATCCCATTTGCGAAGGTCAAGAACCTCGAGTCGCCTTCCAGTTTGCAGTCAACTACGAACCCAGGGACGAGACGTCTGTGAATAGCGCCCACGTCCCGGATTGCGTCCCAAACAAGGTTCGCACTTCGCCCGATTTCAGCTTCCTTGTAAATGGTGGTCATGGACATCGCCTCCGAGCGTCATTTCTCAAAGTCCTCGATCGGGATCAGGAGCTCAGCAATCCTTGCGTTCGCAAGATTCATTGGGTTCTCCAGACAAGTAGTTCTAGAATCCGTTCCTCAGTCGTGGTCGTGCAATGCATCCAGGAGGAATCGTCGTGAAAACCATGGTAGTCGGGTTGATCTTGTCGAGCGCGCTGGCGCTGCCGGCCCTGGCGGCACTGAAACCGGGTACGAGCGCGCCGGACTTTTCCGCCCAGGCGTCGGTGGCGGGGAAAGACTTCAAGTTCTCGCTCGCGGAGGCGCTGAAGAAGGGCCCGGTCGTCGTCTATTTCTATCCGTCGGCGTACACCGGCGGCTGCAATATCGAAGCTCATACGTTTGCGGTCAACCAGGAGAAGTTCGACGCGGCCGGAGCGTCGATATTGGGCGTATCGCACGACAGCATCGCGAGACTCAACGATTTCTCGGCCGATCCGGAGTACTGCGCGGGCAAGTTCCCCGTGGCTTCCGATCCCGATGGCGCGATCGCCAAGTCCTACGATCTCAAGGTGATGGAGAAAAAGCCCGGCGCCAAGGACACACGCGGGATGGAAATCGATCACGCGTTTACCGAGCGCACCACGTTCGTCATCGCGCCCGATTCCAAGATCGTGGCCGTCTTTTCGTCGGCGGACGACAAGATCTCACCCGCGGACCACGTCACGAAGTCTTTGGAAGCGGTCAAGGGACTCGCGGCCGGAAAAGCGATGTGACTGGAGGTGGATCAGCCCGCGCGTTCGAGAGCCGAACCGTCGGTTAGCCCCGGATGCGATACACATACACGGCATTCGCGACCAGCGTGTACTCAGGGTCCGCCCCCGGCTGCGGCGCGAAACCTGTCGCGTCGCGCGGCACAAAGATACCGCTCTCCTCAACCCACCAAGACGAGGTCACGACATAGAGTCCAAGCTGATCGCTCCGAATTGATTCAGGCGTCAGGGCCCCGAGACCTTCAGGGCATGCGCCTGGATCAATCGTCGAGGTTGAGGGGTTCACGTCGAGCAGCGCCTGTGCTGCTTCAAAAATCGCACGCGTGTCTGACGGCTCGACGCGAGGTGCCTCGGAACAACCGCCCGTCAGAAAGATCGCTATCGCAAGTATCAGCGCCTTCATCAGGAAGTTGTGCTCCGCTGCCGAGACGTTAACCAACACCAGAGAAGGCCTAGCGTGAGCACTGCGTGACCGGCAGCCGCTGGCCACAGCAACGGCCCAGTGTTGGCTCCGACTACCCCTCGATATGCCAGGTAGACGGTGCACAACAGGCTGAACATCAACAGCGCGCGCATTGCGGATGTCGCTGGTACAGAAGCACCGCGCGACGGCCAGGATGCGATGGCGAGGGCGAACAGCGCGAAGCCAGCGAGCGGAGCAAGCGCCTTCCCTCCGTCGGAGATATCGGCAGCGAACAGGAGTCGCGTGAAGACCGAGGGCGCGAGAATCAGGATCAGGGCGGTCGGAATCTCAACTGCCGCTGCGATTATGACGAGCTTCTTCATCACTCACTGCACCTCGTGACTTCACGGATCCTGTCTGCACTTTATCGCTCACGGCGGTTAGACCGCACTGTTGGAAGGCTGAAACACCACACGGAAACACTCACAGGCGACAAGCAGATCTTCCGTGAACAGACGCCCCATGCGCGCGCACTCTCGCGTGAAGTATTGCCTGTGCTCTTCGTGCCAGACCGCCAGAGACCCATCGCCCTCTCCTTCAGTGGCGGCGAACTCGGCCGTCACTTCACTAAAGGGTACGACGTCGACCGCCACTGTTTCGATGACGCACAGTGGGGTGCCAGCCCAGTTGGTGACGATGCTGAGATCGCCCGGCTGAGGAAGACGCTTGCCTTCGGCCTCGAATGACCAGAGAGAGCCAGCTGTCGCACGCTTGACACCCGCCAGAACAAGCTTGACGAGGGAGTCGGCCAACTCCTGGCTGTCGCCGAAGAAGAACACCTCGTAGAAGCGCGACTCGTCTACGCCGCCGACCGCTTTGGCATAGGTAGCCCAGAAGTCCGTGACGTGCGGTGGAATCGGCATGGGTGCAGCTGTGCGGTCTAACGTCCCGGGTCAGCGACCGTCGGCTGTCCAGTAGATATGAGATTTGGCGTGGCTGTCACAGTGCGCTGCAACCGGTTGTTAGCCGACGCTCTCCGCACGTTTGCTCGCACCGAATATCACGAGCCAAAGGCACGTTCCGATCTCGCCGATCGAGGCTGGCGCTCTGGCAAATCTTGCGAGATTGGTCGCCGGGTACTCCGAAAACAGTGTGGCGCCGAAGACATCAACCAAATACCCGAAGCAGCCAAGCATCAGGAGAATTCCGAGGACTTTCGGGAGCAGGTCTGACCGAAACACCAGGTAACCAAGCGGCAAGAGCCAAAGGCCCCAGAAAATCTTCGCGACAAGCACTCCGCTGTCGTACCTTGCAAGGGAGAGCATGACCGCTGCATTCAATTGGTCTACGGAGTAGTGCGCAAGGTAAGCCTTACCACTCAAGAGAGTGAGAACATCGAGCTTGTTGACCAGATTGCCGAGAGCGATTGGAACGCTAACGATGGCAAGGAGGACCATCAACATGGCGCCGCTCTGGCTCACATGGGAAAGCAGCCTGTAGAACGCGAGTGGCAGAAAAAGGAAGGCGACGTAGCAGATGAAACCGGACGCAATGTCGATTCGGAATAGACCCTGCGAGGCAGCGATATTCTCAACAGTTTTTGCGGTATCGCCGGAAACGATAAGTTGCGACGGCACAAAAGCGAGACTAATGATTCCCGTTGCGATCACGATCAGGTAGATCAGGCCGGCAGTTCGTCCTGGGCCGATCCTGGTGAGTAATGCCACGTACGCCAACGCCTGAGTTCTCAACGCTTACGTTCCATGGGATTCTCTCGGGAGGTCTGCTGCCCGAGCTGTTGGGCGAGCCCGATGAGAATTCTTTCGGGACCCCGGATGTAGCAGAGCCGGTAGATGTCTTCGTAATTGACGACTTCATCGACCACCGTCGCACCGAGCTTGCTGAGCCGGGCGAGGGTGTCGTCGATGTCCTCGACGGTGAACATGACGCGCAGGTATCCCAACGAGTTCACGGGGGCTGTGCGGTGATCGGACGCGATGGCGGGGGCGTCGAAGCGCGAGAGCTCGAGGCGGCTGTGGCCGTCGGGGGTGCGCATCATGGCGATCTCGACGCGCTGGCCGCGCACTCCGGTGACGCGGCCGGCCCATTCGCCTTCGATGGGCATGCGGCCTTCGAGCGTGAGGCCGAGTTCGGTGAAGAACTCAATGGCGGCATCGATGTCTTCCACCACGAGGCCGACGTTGTCCATACGCTTGACTGTCAAGAGGTCTCCTTGGCGTCTAACGCTGCGGTGAGCGGCGCGCGAAGCGCGCCCGCTCGACTGCGAAGTTGGGCGGTTTCTCGAGACGAGTGCTCATGGGAGAAGGCTTGCCCTGAGTGCGGCTTCCAGACGAGCAGCGCGCCGAGGCCACAGTATCAACTCGCTCGCGATATCCGATCGCGCATGATGAAGCCGCAGGCCTTGCCACCCCCAATGTCGTTCTCGCTCGATGCCGGTGACTTCGCCCCGGCGCAGCACGATCTCGTGAGTTGCGCAGGAGATTACGACGAAGTCTCCGTAGGTCGCAATGCGAACGAATGGGATCGTCCAGTTGAGT
>DATIEU010000273.1:0-7769 GCA_035455565.1 Steroidobacteraceae bacterium
GATCGGCTCGCCGCTCCCCGCGGTCGCGACGAAGGCGGTGGGCATGCCTGCCACGCCCGCCTCGATCTTGAAGCCCGCGGCCTCGAGTTCCGATTGCAGCAACGCCGAGCTGTGCGTTTCCTTGTAACCGAGCTCCGCCCATTCCCAGATCCGCCGTGCCACCTGGGCGTCGTGGTCGCTCCGCTTCGCAACGAAACCGGCGACCGCCTGTGCATCGCGGGTTGCGGCCGGCGCGGCAACCGGCACGGCGACCACCAGGGCCAGCACTACAACAGTCCAGCGCTGTGACACGTCGATCCTCCACTTTTAGAATCAGGCACGGGATGAAGAGCGCGCATGATAACCGCTGACCCCGGGACGCGGTTGACCGGTGCAGCGCGCGGCGCTAGGGTCCGGTGACACGCGCCCACGGTCTTCATGAAACTCGTCTACAGCGCCGAATCGGTCGTGAATGTCGCGCACATGCGCAATGTGCTCGAGAGCGCCGGGATTCGCTGCGAGGTGCGCAACTACCACCTGGCGAGCGCCATCGGCGAAATCCCGTTCGTGGAGTGCTGGCCCCAATTGTGGGCCGTCGAGGAACACCAGCACGGTGCGGCCGAAGAGCTCGTGGCAGCCGAGCTCAATGGCGTGCAGCACGGACCGCAATGGAGCTGTCCGGACTGCCATGAAAGCATCGAGGCGCAGTTCACCGCCTGCTGGCGCTGCGGTCGCGAGCGACCGCGTCGCGACGGATAGGAGCGCACTTGCAGATCATCACGATCGGCGCGCGTTTCTGCGGGCCGCCCGAATCTGGCAACGGCGGCTACGTGGCCGGCATGCTGGCGGGGCAATCGCCGGCGCCGGTGCGGGTGCGCCTGCGCAAGCCGCCGCCGCTCAACGCCTCGCTGGTAGTGCATACGCTCGAGAGCGGACGGCTCGAGCTCAAGCGGGATGATGACCTGATCGCGGAAGCTGAGCGCTTCCAGGTTGAGCTCCAGGCGCCTGCTGCGCCGGCCTATGTCGATGCGCTCGATGCTTCGCGCAGCTATTCCGGCTTCAAGCATCATCCCTACCCCGGGTGCTTCGTCTGCGGTCCGAGCCGCACCCGCGGCGACGGCCTGAGGATTTTTCCGGGCGCGTGGGGCAAGGAGGGCATGGTTGCGGCACCGTGGATGCCGGACGCCTCGCTGTGCGGAGCGGACGGCAAGGTGTGTTCGGAATTCATCTGGGCGGCGCTCGATTGCCCCGGTTACTTCGCCGCCGCCAACGACGGTCGGCACATGCTGCTGGGTGAAATCTCAGCGCGCATCGACCGGCGCGTGCACGCGGCCGAATCCTGCGTGGTAGTGGGCTGGAAGCTCGAGCGCGACGGCCGCAAGCATTTCGTCGGTACTGCACTCTACGACGATGACGGCGAGCCCTGCGCGCGTGCGCTCGCGACGTGGATCGAAGTGCGCAACTAGCTAGTCGCGCATTCGTTGCGCGGTGGGCGGATGGCTCGAGAGCCAGCTCGGCACGTCCTCGCCGCCGTATTTCTCTTCCAGCCGCTCGAGAATCGCGCCGAAGTTGCGCCGGTCGATGCCGGCACGATCGAGCCATGCGTATGCATAGTCGTCCGCTTCAGCCTCGAACTGGCGCGAGTGCTTCGCCTGCACCAACACGGTCGGCACGCTCGCAACCAGCACCGAAGCCGAGCTGATGTCGCCCACCAGGGCGAGCATCAGAATCGAGGTGGCCGAGTTCTGCAGCAGCATTCTCAGGCTGTGCCGATGCACGACGTGACCGACCTCGTGGGCGAGCACCGCCGCGAGCTCATCGTCGGATTGCGCCAGCTCGACCAGCTCATCCGTCATGACGACGATGCCGGAGGGCAGCGCGAAGGCGTTGGCACCGATCTCGCCACCGCGACGGAATTCGAGCCGGTAGTCGTGACCGTCTTCCAGATCGCGCGTCATCGACGCGAAGCGCTCGCGTAGCGCTGCCTGGCGCTCCTCGGTGAGCTCGGTGCCTTCGAACATCGTGCTGTCGAGGAGCTCGAGCGATTGTCGGCCGAGCGCGTGATCGGTGGCCGCTGGCATGGCCATCGCCACGTGCCTGGCCGCTGCCGGGATGCCGAACTGGATCGTGGCCCAGGCCACCACCACGACTGCGACGCCGGCGAGCAGCGCGTAGCGCCAACGGCTCTCGAGCCGATGGACGCGATGCTGCGGACTGACGGCGTCTAGCTGTTCGAGCGCAGCGTCGATCGGCTCGTTATCAGCGACTTCGCAGGCGCTGCCGTCGGGGAATCTCAGCATCCGCGGCGTATTGCCGATGCGCTCGGAAATCTCGACTTCGGCCAGCCAGTAATCGCGCGGCGGTCCGGCTCCCGTTACCCGGACCACGCCATCGATGCCGATCTGCACCTCGACGTCATGGGGCGTGGAGCTGCGGCCATCGAAGAACCGGCCCCGCGTCCACGTCATAGGCCCAGATCGACGTCGAGGAAGTCGCCGAGCTCCTCGCCCGCCGCGGCTACCTGGTTCTGTTGGTCGGCGACGAACGAGTCGAGCCCGCCGTGCACCTCGAGCGAGAGGCTCTCGAGTCGATAGCGGGCTACGCGCACGTGCGCCCACGGCAGGAACAGACCGAGCGTGAGCACGATCAGGAGCGTGTTGACCACGTAGATCTTCAGGAGCGGCCACAGCTCCATGTTGCTGAGGAGACGATGTGGGCCGACGAGCGTCGAACCGAACGACACGTTGCCGAGCGATTTGTGCAGGTAGGCGGTCGCCAGGAAGTACGGGATCACGATGCTGAGAAGCAGGACCGGGACCAGGCTCGCGAGCTTGCCGGGATCGGGCGGGGTCTCCGCGCCTGAGTCATCCATCTGCGGAAACGAGCCGACCAAGAGGAAGATTCCCCACAGCACCGGGATCCAGAAGAGCAGCGCGAGAAAATAGATCCGGTAGTACTCACCCGGCCTGGCCGTAAAGCCGAACGGCGTGGTACCGAAGCTCGTGTTGGTGATGGCGAACTGGTAGCGACGAAAGCTCCAGTAGGGATAGATGAGTCCGAGCGTCGGCGTGATCAGCAATGCCAGGCCGATGAAGATGCGCGCCGCTTCGCCATACTCCTGCCGGAAGTTGAAACGGATGTTGCGGTAGGAGCTCACGCGCATGTGGAAGGTGCGTGCCTTGACGATGATCCATGGCGTGCCGAACAGGATCAGGAGCACGAACAACACGTTGGTCAGCGGCCAGATGGTCGTGAGGACGGAGAGCACGACGACGACACCGACCGCGATCAGCCGGCCCTTGAGGATTTGCAGCGGCCTGCCGTGATACTCGAAGGCGCTGCCCGCGAGCCGCGTGCTGCCGTAGAAATAACGCATGCGCCGCACCTTCGCCCACGCCGAGTAGATGCCGAGCGTCAGGACGGTGAGCAGCAGATTGACGATCCAGATGCGGAAGTACTCTCCGCCCGTGCCGGTGAACTGGAACGGCTCGATGCGGGTCGAGGCTGCGGCACTGGGCTGCGCATTCAGCGTGTGGTCGGAAATCGCTTGCGAAGGGGTCGCGCTCATCCCGGTCTCCTTCTGGTTATTGCCTGCGCCAAACGTTGAACAGCCAGATTGCGCCCGTAGCCGTGAGGAGCCACCCGGGCCAGTCGGGGTTGTGGTCGACTGCGAGCCACACGATGCCGCCGAGCAGCAGCACGCCGGCGACGGTGATCGCATCGCGCCGCGCGTTGGTATCGCGCACGGTTCGCTTGAGCTCTTCGATGCCGGGCGACTCGACCTGCAGGCGAAGACGCCCGTCTGCGGCCTGCTGGATCATGCCCTGCAGCAGTTGCGGCAGCGTCTTGGCGGCTTCCGCCAGCTCGGGCAGCTGCGTTCGCAGGCGATCGACGATGGCACGGCCGCTCGTGCGCTCGCGCATCCATTCGCGCAGGATGGGTTGCGCCGTCTTCCACAGGTCGAGCTCGGGATACAGCTGACGGCCGAGGCCTTCGATGTTGAGTAGAGTTTTCTCCAGCAGCACGAGCTGCGGCTGGATCTCCATGTTGAAGCGCCGCGCGGTCTCGAACAGCCGCACGAGCACCTGGCCGAAGGAGATGTCCTTGAGCGGCTTGTTGAAGATCGGCTCGCACACCGTGCGCACCGCGGACTCGAACTCGTCGACTCGCGTCTCGGGCGGCACCCAGCCGGACTCGACGTGCAGCTTGGCCACGCGGTGATAGTCGCGATCGAAGAAGGCCAGAAAGTTTTCCGCCAGGTAGTACTGGTCGCGCGCGCTGAGCGTGCCGACGATGCCGAAATCCACAGCCGCGTAACGCGGATTCTCAGGATCGTCCACCAGCACGAATATGTTGCCGGGGTGCATGTCGGCATGGAAGAAATTGTGGCGAAAGACCTGCGTGAAGAAGATCTCCACGCCATTCTCGGCGAGCTTCGGGATATTGGTCTTGAGGCTCCTCAAGCGCGCGATATCGCTGATCGGCACGCCGTGGATGCGTTCCATCACCATGACGTTGAGGCGACAGAAGTCCCAGTACACCTCCGGCACGTACAGGAGCGACGAGCCTGCGAAATTGCGCTTGAGCTGTGCGGTGTTGGCCGCCTCGCGCATCAGGTCGAGCTCATCGAGAACCGTCTTCTCGTACTCGCGCACCACCTCCATTGGGCGCAGCCGCCGGCCCTCGACCCAGTAGCGCTGCGCGAGTGCCGCGAGGGCGTGCAGCACTTCCAGGTCGCGCCCGATGATCTGCGCCATGTCCGGGCGCAGCACCTTGACGACGACTTCCTGGCCGCTGCGCAGCGTGGCGGCATGCACCTGCGCGATTGACGCCGCGGCGAGCGCCTGCTCATCGAAGGTCGCGAATACTTCCTCGAGCGGTCGCCCGTAGGCGCGGTCGATGATCGCGCGCGCTTCGGTGCCCGGAAACGGCGGCACCTGGTCCTGGAGCTTGGCGAGCTCGCCGGCGATGTCGGCCGGCAGCAGATCGGGGCGCGTCGACAGGGCCTGACCGAACTTCACGAAGATGGGCCCGAGCTCTTCGAGCGCGAGGCGCAGTCGCACGCCGCGCGGCTCATGGCGGTCGCGCGGGAACCAGTTCCAGGGCAGCAGATAGAGCAGGAATCGCAGCGGACGGAATAGATGAGTCGCGGCGACGAAGTCGTCGAGGCTGTGACGCACCAGGACCCGCTGGATCTCGAGCAGGCGCCACGCGACGCGCGGCTTCACTGGCTGTCCTCACTCTCTCCGTTATCGGGAGAGAGCTCGCGTGATGGCAACAATGTCACGCGCGCCTGCAAGCGGTCGGCTGCCTCGCGCAACTCGTCGACCTGCGCCAGGAATTCCTCGAGCTCGGTGCGTGTCACGAGATCGCGACTCTCCTCCTGCAGGTATTCGCTCACGTTGACGGCAAACGTGGCGGCCGCCCGCCGGCCCCAGCCACTGGCACTGCGCACCAGGTTGCCGATCTGGTGGGCGGCGACGTCGCCCACCAGCCGCGAGAGCTCCTCTTCGAATTCCGGTTGCGCGGCGCGCAGCAGGTCCTGGAAACCTTGCGCGATCTCCGCATCGCCACTGATCGTGACGGCGCCCGAGCGCAGACGCCCGCGCGCGCCCGGTCCGACCAGCGAGAGCAGTGTCAGCGGGGTGCCTGACAATGACGCATCCGGTTCCCGCTCCGCGGAGGCACTGAGCGCGATCCGCTGTCCCTCAACTCGTGCTACGACGTCCAATCGCAGGCCCTCGACATGCACGGCGAGCGAGCGGCCCTCGAGGCGCTCGCTCAATGCCTGCGCGCGCGACGAGGCGGCGATGTTGCGGTTCAGAGTGCTGGCGATCTGTTCGAGGATCATCAGCGCCGGGCTCAGTAGCGATATCCGCGGTGCACGGCGACGATGCCGCCGGTCAGGTTGTGGTAGCTGCAACCTTCCAGGCCGGCCTCGCGCATCATGCTGAGAAGAGTTTCCTGGTCCGGGTGCATGCGGATCGATTCCGCGAGGTAGCGGTAGCTGTCGGCGTCGTTCGCGACGAGCTTGCCGAGCAGCGGCAGGATTCGAAACGAATAGGTGTCGTAGAGCGGCTTCAGACCCGGCGCGGTCGGCTGCGAGAACTCCAGGATCACGAGTTGCCCGCCGGGCCTCAGCACACGGCGCATCGAAGCGAGCGCGGCCGGCTTGTCAGTGACGTTGCGCAATCCGAAGCCGATGGTCACGCAATCGAAGCGCTCATCGGCGAAAGGCAGCATTTCGGCATTCGCGATGCAGTAGGAGACGTTGCCGACGACGCCCACGTCGAGCAGCTTTTCGCGCCCACGTTTCAGCATCTCCAGGTTGATGTCCGAGAGCACCACGTGCCCGCCACGACCGACCTGATGAGCCAGGCCCGCGCCCAGGTCGCCGGTACCTCCGGCGACATCGAGTGCCTGCTGACCGGGCTTGAGGCCGGTGAGCGAGAGCGCGAACTGCTTCCACAACCGGTGCAGGCCGCCCGACATGAGGTCGTTCATCAGGTCGTACTTGCCCGCCACGGAATCGAACACGCCACGCACGCGACGCGCCTTCTCCTCCCAGTCGACCTTTTCAAAGCCGAAATCGGCGCTGCGGCCTGACGAATCGTTGTTGCGGGATGCGCTCATTGCCTGCAGATTGTACTCGACCGTCCCGTTTGGCCCGGAGAGTCGGATGAATCAGCCCAGGCGTGGTGGCCGGCATCTGTCCCAGGCGTTACTTGTCCTCGTTGCGCTCGCCTCATCCGGGCTGGCGCCGGCCGCCCTCACACCCAGCAGCGAGTGTCTCTCCTCCCGCGGCCGCATGGACGGCGACGTACAGGCGACGTGCTTCGCAATGGAGCACGACGGACGCCAGCGCACCACGCGGATCTACCCGGCCCACCGGCGCAGCGTGGCCGCGCCTCTCATCTTCATCCTGCACGGCGGCGGAGGATCCGCTTCCAGTATGGAGCTGCTCACGCGTGGAGCGTTCAACCGCATCGCGGATCGCGAAGGCGCCGTCGTGGTCTACCCGGAGGGCGTCGACCGTCACTGGAACGACGGCCGCGACTTGCCCGAGACGGCTGCACGCGAAAACGTCGATGACGTCGGCTTCATCCTCGCGCTTATCGAGGAGGTCGGGGGCCAGCACTCACTCGATCGCGGGCGCATATTTGCGACCGGCATCTCCAACGGCGGCTTCATGTCGATGAGGCTCGCGTGTGACGCTGCGGAAACCTTTGCAGCCGTTGCGCCCGTCACGGCCGTTCTGTCCGAGACACTCGGCGCGCGCTGTGCACCCTCACGGCCGGTGTCTGTCATGATCATCAATGGCACGGAAGATCCGCTGGTCCCCTGGAATGGGGGCATGGTGAAGGTTCTCGGCGCGTCGCGCGGGGCAGTGTGGTCGGCTGACCGGACGTTCGAGCGCTGGCTCGAGCTCGACGATTGCGGACCCAAAGGTGACGCACGGACCGATAACGATCCGGCCGACAAGACGACCGTCGTGGTCCACCGTGCACGGTGCCGCGACGACGTGGAAGTGCGCCTCTACGAGATCCAAGGCGGTGGCCACACATGGCCCGGCGGAGTTGCGTACGCAAACGAACGCCTGGTAGGGCGCGTCAGCCAGGAGCTCGACGCATCTGAGGAGATCTGGAGGTTCATGATCGGGAATGCCCGATCGCACGCGAAAAAGGGAAACCCATGACACATCACTGCCGACATGCCGGACTTCTGTTGCTGTGCTGCGTAGCCGTAGCGGCACAAGCCGCCACGTCGGCGCCGCCGGCGCTGGATGCAGC
>DATIEU010000274.1:0-5039 GCA_035455565.1 Steroidobacteraceae bacterium
ATCAGGAGCCGCTTCCCGCTCCCCGATTTCTCAGGCGCCTACAAGTACAACCAGGACTGGGGCTACGTCAGGGCCGCGGGGATGTTGCGCTACCTCAAGTGGGACGACCTGCTCGACGACCAGTTCGACCTGTCGGGCGACGCCACCGGCTGGGGCATCAACCTGAGCTCGAACCTCAAGGTGTTGCAAGGCACCGCGCGCCTGCAAGTCGTCTATGGCGAAGGCATCGCCAACTACATGAACGATGCGACCGCGGATGTCGGCGCGACGGGCGACGCGGACATCGGTGAAGCGCTGCCGGTCCTGGGTATTTCGGCGTTCTACGACCACACCTGGAGCGACGACTGGACCAGCACGATCGGTTACTCGCTGATCGAGCTCGACAACAGCGCGGCGCAAACACCGTCTGCCTTCCATCGCGGACAGTACGCACTCGTCAATCTGCTCAATCACTCGGTCGAGAACCTGATGTGGGGCGGCGAAATCCAGTGGGGGGACCGCGAGAACAACTCCGACGGTTTCAGCACGGACGACGTTCGCTTCCAGGTCTCGGTCAAGTACAACTTCGGATACAGCTGGGGAGGCAAGCCATGAGCACCAGAATGATAAAGGGAGTGATCGTTACGGCACTGCTGTGCCTTGCTGCGTCTGCCGCTCATGCGCAGGCGCCGGCCGGGATCGACGCCGCGCTGAAGGCCGCGCATGACAAGTACAAGAACATCAAGGAGGGCAAGAATGCGGATTACATTCCCGCGCTCGCCAAGGTCGATCCGAAGATCTACGGCATCGCGCTCGTCACGGTGGACGGCAAGGTCCACACGGTGGGGGATGTGACTTCCGAGGTGTCGATCCAGTCGATCTCGAAGGTCTTCACGCTCGCCAAGGTCATCGAAGAACAAGGCCCCGAGGCGATCGAGAAGACCATCGGCGTGGATGCGACGGGCATGCGCTTCAATTCGATCGTCGCGGTCGAGATGGCGCAGAAAGCTCTGGGCGGACCCGAAATGAACTCGCTCGTAAATCCTGGCGCAATCGCCACCACCAGCATGGTGAAGGGCGCAGACCGCGCCGCCATCTGGAACAGCATCCTGAGCTACTACTCCGACTTCGCGGGTCGCCCTCTCAAGGTCAACCAGGAAGTCTTCAAGTCCGAGTCCGATACCAACCAGCGCAACAAGGCGATCGGCGCGCTGATGTACGCCTACGGATTCATCAAGGACAACCCGGACCGCGCCACGGACATCTACACCGAGCAGTGCTCGGTGAACGTCAACGCCAAGGATCTCGCCACCATGGCGGCGACGCTTGCCAACGCTGGCAAGAACCCGGTGACCAAGAAGCAGGTGATGAAGAGCCAGAACGTGCCCGAAGTGCTTGCAGTCATGGCGACTGCGGGGCTGTACGACGATTCGGGCAAGTGGCTCTATCACACCGGTTTGCCCGGCAAGAGTGGCGTCGGCGGCGGTCTCATCGCGGTTTCGCCGGGCAAGTTCGGCATTGCGGTGATCTCACCGCCACTGGACGACGCGGGCAACAGCGTTCGTGCGCAGAAGGCGATCGCCGACATTTCGAACGCATTGGGCGGTAACCCCCTCAGCGTGCAGCCGAAGTGAGTCGTGAAACTCGCGGTGGCAGTCGCGGCACTGATGCCTGCGCTCGCTTGGGCGCAGGACGTGGCGTCCTCGCTCGAGGAGCGCTTGCGGCGCATGGAAGACCGCCAGGCAATCTTCGGTGAGCACCGCGACCCCTGCGGCCTGAGCCTTCCGTATGTCGTGGGAGGGAACGGTTACGTTTTGTACAGCAGCTTGCTGCTCGATCTATGACGACGATGTGCATCATGCGCCGACTGGTCGTCGTCGCATCCGCGTTGGTAATGCTGGGCGCCTGCGCCCTGATGGCCGGCAGCGAGTCTCCGTCCGCTCCGGCACCGGAGACCCCGGCAACGACGTCGACCCCGCCGCCGGCCGCCGTACTCCCGCCCGGCGCTGGGCTGAGGCCATCCAAGCGCAGTCTCGCGTCCTTCGCGAAATCGAACACAGCGGCCGCATGCTATGACCGAGCGACCGAGCCCTATACGCCCGTCGTGGATGTGCACTTCCACCCGCGCCCGTTCGGCGGACCCGCCATCCCGCCGGGCCAGCTGTTCGGCTACTTCGACCAGCTCGGGGTGCGCTTCGTCAACTACTTCGGCATCGGGCAGGTACTCGACCTCAGGTCGGGCTGCACGTACTACCTCGACTGCCAGGGCACACCGGCGCTCCCGAGCATCAAGAACGACTTCGTCAACGGCATGGAGGTGGTGGCGTACCAGCATCCGAACCTCCACATCACCCTCTCGATGACGTTTATGGACCTCGCGCACCCCGAGAACATCGTCAAGACGATCGAGCTCTACGACAAGGAGTACCTGGGGATGTTCAAGTGGGCCGGCGAGCTCAACGTCATGAAGCAGGCGCTGCTCGGGAATCTCGCCGAGCCCGCGACGCTCGACAGCATCGACCGCTGGGCGCCGTTCATGAAGATCCTGCGCGAGCGCAATATTCCGGTGACGCTGCACGCCGACCTCGGTAACGACGCTAACCCGACGCAGCACCTCTACCTGATGGAGCACGTGCTCGAGAAGTATCCGGACAACAAGATCGTCTGGGCGCACATGGGGCTTTCGAAAGAGCTCACGCATATGGACCCCAACCAGCACGTCGCCCTCATGAGAAAGACACTCGACCGGTATCCCAACCTGATGGTCGATACCTCGTGGGACGTGCTCTACAACGCGTATCACCAGTGGGGCGCGATCTTCATCAGGTTCTTCAACGAGTACTCGACCCGCATTCTCCCGGGATCGGACTTCGTCGCCGCGGGCAAGAAGAATTTCGATCAGTACGCGCACGAATTCGAAGTGACGAGCCGCGGGTTGAGGTTTCTCGACAACGACGCCTTCCGCAACGTCGCGCTCGGTGAGAACTATTTCAGGCTGCTGGGCCTCGACTATCGCGCGCCACCGATCTGCGCGTCATCGGGACCGCAGCCTCTACCGAGCGCGCCTTGATGGGAGCGCCGCTTCGGCGAACGGTGCGCATATGAAGACTCAACTTGCAGGTGTATTGGCGATCGTGTTCTGGGGCACGTCGCTGGCGCAGACCCCGGCGCCGACCGCCGAACTTCCGGGCGTGCGGCTTTCGTGCTTCTCCACATCCGGTGGACCACGCACGCATTGCCCGGCGGACACGTCGGGCGGCGTGGCACTGCTGTCGAGCACTGGCGGTGCGGCGTGCCTTCTCGGCCGCACCTGGGGATACGACGCCGAGAGCGTGTGGGTCTCGGACGGCTGCGGCGGTGAATTCTTCGCGAGTCGGGCAGCGGCGGCGCCATCCGCGGCTGCGCCGCCGCCTACCGCCCCGCCGGTTGCGTCCGAGAAGCAACCTCCGGAAGAACCGTCTTCGCAATCCCCGGAGTACATCCCAAACCTCGGCTTCCTGCTCTATGAAGGAGAGAAGGGCCAGATCTACATGCGGCTCATGAGTTACGCGCGCTACCTCAACCAAAAGGGGCTCGACGACACTTACACGGACTTCTTCGGCACGACGAAAACAGTGCCGCAACGCGAGGATGTGCAGCTCAACAAGTTCTTCCTGCCATTTTCCGGCTGGTTTCTGTCGCCCAAGTTCCGCTACTACCTCTATGTCTGGTCGGCGAACACGGCGCAGGGCGATCCAGCACAGGTCGTGGGCGCGGGCAACATCAGCTACGTCTTCAACCGCTATGTCACGTTCGGCGCCGGCATCACCTCGCTCCCGGGAGTACGCAGCACCGAGGGACAGTTCCCTTACTGGCTCGGCGTGGACGATCGGCTGATCGCGGACGAATTCTTCCGCCCTTCGTACACGACGGGCTTCTGGTTCAAGGGCCAGATCGCCGCCGGCATCAACTACATGGCCATGCTCGGCAACAATCTGAGTACGCTCGGTGTGAGCGCCTCCCAGCTCGACAACACGCTGGACACGTGGTCCGTCTCGATGAACTGGCTGCCCACGACCAAGGAATTTGGTCCGCTCGGCGCGTTCGGCGACTTCGAAGGACATGAACAGCTCGCGACGCGCTTGGGTGTCCACTTCACGCATAGCACGGAAGACCGGCAGACGCAGCCGGGTACCGAGACGATCGAGAACAGCCAGATCCGGCTCACCGATGGCAGCGTCATCTTCACGCCGGACCTCTTCGGACCAGGCATTACCGTCGACAAGGTCCGCTACGAGATGGCCAGCGTCGACGCCGGGGTCAAATACAAAGGGTTCTCGCTCGAAGGCGAGCTCTATTGGCGCTCGCTCAGCGATTTCCAGGGACCAGGGACGCAGATCATCGAAGACATCGATGACACGGGTTGGCAACTGCAGGCTTCGATGATGGCCATCCCGAGCGTGCTGCAGCCGTACGCGGGCTTCTCGGAGATCCACGGCGACTTCGGCGACGGTACCGAGTTGCGCCTCGGGGTGAACTGGTTTCCGTTGAAGACGCGGGGTTTCCGGGTCAATGCGGAGTGGCTCAACCTGGACAACTGCCCGGTGGGCTATACGGCGGTTCCCTACCCCGTGGGCGGAAACGGCGATGTCTTCCACGCCAACCTGGAGCTCAATTTCTGATGCGCGATGCTGTGGTATCTTTTCCTTCTACGAGAACAAAGTGCGTGTCGATAAGAAGAAACGGGCACGTGCGGGGGGATTACGGAAAATGAGGGGTCGCACCTCGATGCTCGTGCGCTCGCTCGCAGTGGTGCTGGCGTGCGTCGTCAGCGCCCCGTGCCTGGCGGCGAGCGGTGGCTTTCAGGACAAGGCGGCGAGCTTCCTGGCCTGGTTCATCATCATCGTGATGCCGATCGCCGGCATCGTGCTCTTCTGGCTCGTGCATGTCCTGCCGGAAAAAATCGCCGAGAAGCGCCAGCATCCGCAGAAGGATGCGATTCACGTCCTGTGCCTGTTGTCGCTGGTGTTCGGCGGCTTGCTGTGGCCGCTCGCCTGGCTTTGGGCCTACAGCAAGCCGGT
>DATIEU010000275.1:0-2466 GCA_035455565.1 Steroidobacteraceae bacterium
CTGTGCCTGGTTCCGCAGATGTACAACGCGCGGCGCTACTATTGCGACCTGACGCCGTACCCCGCGCTCGTCGCGATCGACGCGCACCTCATGTCATTGCCCGCGTTCGCGACGACCCGGCCCGAGGCCCAGGCAGACGCCGAATGACAGACGAGCGCGACCCGAATCCTGCCGACCCGATGGCCGGGATCCACTGGGATCTCGACCGCTCGATCAGCTACAGCCAGTATCTTCAGCTCGACAAGGTGCTCGCGGCGCAGAAGCCGCTCTCGGGCCAGCACGACGAGATGCTGTTCATCCTGATCCACCAGGCGAGCGAGTTGTGGATGAAGCTATGCCTGCACGAACTGGCCGCAACGCGCGCGCAGATCCGGTCCGATGACCTCGAGCCCGCATTCAAGATGCTGTCGCGCGTTTCTCGAGTGCAGGCGCAGCTGATCCAGTCCTGGGACGTGCTCGGCACCATGACGCCAGCGGATTACTCGCGGTTTCGCGACTCGCTCGGCCAGAGCTCGGGATTCCAGTCCTGGCAGTACCGCCTGCTCGAATTCATGCTCGGCAACAAGGATGAGCGACTGATCGAGGTGCATGCGAAGGACAAGGCGGCGCATGCCCTCCTGAAGAAGGAGCTCGCAACGCCCTCGCTTTACGACGAATCACTGCGCCTGCTTTCGCGACGCGGATTCGACATCCCCTCGGCGTGCACCGAACGGGACTGGACCAGGGCCTATGAGGCGAATCCGGCGGTCGAAGCAGCCTGGCTCGCGGTCTATCGCGACTCGACTGCGCATTGGGATCTCTACGAACTCGCTGAAAAGCTCGTGGACCTGGAGTACCGATTCCAGCAGTGGCGTTTTGCGCACATGAAGACGGTCGAGCGCATCATCGGGTTCAAGCGCGGCACCGGCGGCTCGAGCGGCGTCGGATATCTCGAGCACGTGCTGAAGCGCGGCTTCTTTCCGGAGCTGATCAGTCTCCGGACTTCGATCTAGGCGGCTGTTCCTCGAACAGTCGATCGTCCCAACGGACCGGTTCGACGCTGACGACGCGGATTTTCGCGAAGTCCTGGTGCCCGGGATTGAGCAGCACGTTGTATTCGACGCTGAAAACGACGCTGGGGACGCGAAGGATCACGGATTCGCCGGATGCCAGCCAGGCATCGCCTGTCGTACGGCTTGCGATCATGTCTGCTTTGCCCCAGCCCGGAATGGATTCCGGTTCGATGGCGATCGCCTTCAGCGCGTTGGGCGCTTCATAAGTGACGCAGACCTGGTGCTTCGGCATGCGTCCGTTCGTGTGCACGAGTTTCTCCAGGATAGCGCCGGTCTGGGTCTCGCAGGCGTAGATCACGGCGCGTCCCGGAGAATTCCAGCGGCCGCCGTGGAGTTTTGCGCCGTCGCCGCTCTCGGGTGAGTAGCGCGAATCGGCGATGCGGTAGAACCGCATGTCTGGTTGTCAGACGGGCAGGCCGTGCAGCGCGCGCATGACGACGTCTTCGACCTGGCGCGCGCCGAGCTCGGTGAGTGCAGCTTCGATGGGTTTCTTGCGGTCGAGCTCCGGATGCGGCGTGGCCAGGAAGCGCTTCGCCTCGGTCTCGTCGTCCCAGAGCAGTTCCGCGAGCGCGATGACGCGCGCGAGGCGCTCCGTCTTTTCGCTCTCAACAAGTTTCAGGCGGTGGCGGCGTTTCCAGGTCGCCGCCGGTACCACGCGGTGCATCAGCTTGAGCCGGGCCGGGCCCTGGACGCCTGCGCGCTCGACGACGCGTTCGAGGCTCTGCTTGGGCAGGCCGTACTCGACGGCGTCTGCGATGGCTGCCATCGAACGGATGGAAGGCTTGAGCCCGAGGATTCTTGCGACACGGTCGGCGGGGACGGCCATTGGGAGCACCTCTCGACGAACAGTATCGGCTCATATGAGCCTATACTCAAGCTCAAATGAAAGCCATTCTAATTCTTGTAATGTCATGAGGTTATGATATTATACTGTATGTAAATACAGTCTTCGGGAGACCACTATGGAAAGGGAGTTTTCCGGGATTTCCACCCCCGATCTTGTCGAGCAGATCACGACGCTGGCCGGACATTTGAATGCCGCCAACGCGCGTTTCCTGGCGCTGATCGCAGAACTGGATCGCCGTCAGGGCTGGGCGGAGTGGGGCGTGAAATCCTGTGCCCACTGGCTCAACTGGAAGTGCGGCATCGGGCTGGGGGCGGCGCGCGAGAAGGTCCGGGTGGCGCATGCGCTCGGCAAGCTGCCGCGAATTGCCGCCGCGATGGCGGAGGGCCGGGTCAGTTACGCCAAGGCCCGCGAACTGACCCGGGTGGCGGATGCGACGAACGAAGACTTTCTGCTGAACATTGCGCTCTGCGGAACGGCGAGCCACGTCGAGCAAGTGACGCGGGGTTATCGCCGCGCGTTGGATGCGACAGAGCTCACCCGGGACGCGATCCAGCAGCGCGACCAGTC
>DATIEU010000276.1:0-5310 GCA_035455565.1 Steroidobacteraceae bacterium
ATCGCTCCTCGCTCGCGACCGCGCACCGGCTGCGCATCATCAATTACATCGAGGCGCACCTGGGCGATCCCGACCTGACGCCGGCGCGCGTCGCGCAAGCCTGCAAGATGACGACGCGCTACCTGCACCACCTCTTCTCGACCGAGATTGAAACGGTCGCGCGCTACATCCTGCGGCGCCGCCTCGAAGAGTGCTCGCGCGCACTCGCCGTGCCGTCGCAGCGCGGCCGCACAGTGACCGCCATCGCCTTCGATTACGGTTTCAACAGTCCCACGCACTTCGGGCGCGTGTTCCGCTCGCGCTACGGCGTGACGCCGCGCGAGTACCGCCGCGGCGAACGTCCCGAGAGCTAGGACGGTTCGCCTCACAAGCAAGGCCCTAGGCCTCGCTCACGAATTTCGTCACCAGGCAGGCCTCGAGTCCCTCGATGCCTTCCTCCGAGCCGTGCCCGCTCTCCTTGACGCCGCCAAACGGCGACTCCGGCACCGAGATCGCATAGCTGTTGATCCCGACCATGCCGGCTTCGATCTGCTCGCCGACCAGGTTGACCGTGCGCGAGGAGCGCGTGAACGCAAACGCGGCCAGGCCATAAGGCAGCCGATTCGCCTGCTGCATTACGGCGTCGAAGTCCGAGAACGGCGTGATGATCGCGACCGGTCCAAAGGGCTCTTCGTTCATGATGCGTGCATCGTTCCCCACGCCCGAGATCACGGTTGGCTCCCAGAAGAAGCCCTGCTTGCCGAGCCGCGAGCCGCCGGTATGGAACTGCGCGCCACGCTCGCGCGCATCAGCAAGCAGCGCGTCCATTGTCTCGAGTCGTCGCGCGTGCGCGAGCGGCCCCATTTGTATGCCGTCTTCGAGCCCGTCACCGACGCGCAACGCGGCCGCGCGCTTCGCGAAGCCCTCGACGAAGCGATCGTGAACCTTCTCGTGCACGTAGAAGCGTGTCGGTGAAACGCACACCTGGCCGGCGTTGCGATACTTCGCGAATACGGACTGGTCGAGCACCTGTTCGACGTCGACGTCATCGAACACCAGCACCGGCGCATGGCCGCCGAGCTCCATCGTGGTGCGCTTCATGCCTTCGGCGGCGAGCTTCATCAGCTGCTTGCCGACCGCGATCGAGCCGGTGAACGAGATGGCGCGAATCACGGGCGAAGCGAGCAGGTACGAGGAAATGTCCGCAGGGATGCCGAAGACCACCGACAACACGCCCGGCGGCAGGCCGGCATCGACCAGCGCACGCGCGACTTCGAGTGCCGACGCGGGCGCTTCCTCCGCCGGCTTGAGAATGCACGGACAGCCAGCGCCCAGTGCCGCGCCGATCTTGCGTGCCGGGTTGCCGATCGGGAAGTTCCACGGGGCGAAGCCCGCAACCGGCCCGACCGGCTCCTTGAGCACGGTCATGCGCACTCCAGCGGCGCGCTGCGGCAGGACGCGTCCATAGGCACGACGACCCTCCTCCGCGTACCACTCGAAGATCTCGGCGGACAGACCCACCTCCCAGCGCGCTTCGCTGAGCGTCTTACCCTCCTCCTGCGTGGCGAGCCGCGCGATGTGATCGGTGCGTTCGCGCATCAGCTCTGCAGCGCGGCGCAGTATCCGGCCGCGCTCGTGAGGCGCTTTCGCGCGCCACATCGGAAAGCTCTTCTGCGCAGCCTCGAGCGCGCGATCGAGATCGGCCTGGGTGGCGATCGGGAGCTCGCCGAGTGTGGCACCAGTGGCGGGATTGATGACCGGGCGCACAGCGCGCGAACCGCGCGCCACCCACTCACCGCCGATGAACAGTCTCAGATCCGTGTGTTCGTTCGCCACGCGCTCACTCCACTAGACGACGCGATACATCCACAACTGGATGGAGCTCGCCTGCCGTGCGCCGCTGCATAGAAATATGCTGCGATTGAGCCACTCGTAGGCGCCAGCGGGCGCGGCGAACGACGGCACCGCTCGAAAATAGTACTCGGTGGGATCCACGGGCTCGCCGGCGAACAGCCGCTGCATCACGGCCTCGGGACCGTGGCGCAGCCCGCGGTTGCGCACTTGTATCAGTACGCCATCGTCCGTGCGCAGCAGATAGAGTGCCTCGAGCTCGCTCACGCCGTCACCGCGCAGCACTTGCCAATCGGCGCCGCCCGGCACGATCGAGCCCCGCAGCTTCGGGCCTTCGAACTCACCCCCAGTGATGGGCACCACCCGACGCACACCATGCGGTGTCGGACCGAGGGCGTACGGCTCGGCGAGCGTGCCGCGCAGCTCGAACAGGAATTCCAGCTCCGGCTTCACACGACCTACTGGAGCGCCTCGCCGGGCACCCAGTTGCCATGCACGCCCACGCGCAGCCGCAGCGGGATCTGCAGGCGCGCGATCGGACCCTTGTCGAGGTGCTGCGCCTCGACCACGAACGCCTCGGTGTCGTTGCGATCGTGGCGATCGACGAGAAACAGCAAGTAGCCTTCGTGTCCCGGCACCTTCGACGGGATATGGGCGTGCTCCTGCACGGTCGAATGCTGATCCATTGGCAGCCGCTTGAGCTTGCCCGTGTTGATTTCGAGACGCAGGATGGTGTTGAAGCCAGCACCGACAGGCCCCGCGACATTTGGCGGCGCCACGGTCGGATCGAAGGTCTGGTAATAACCCACGTCGTAGGACCGAATGAGATCTTTGGCCGCGGTTCGTGGCATGTCGCCGCTCGGCCCGAGGGCGTGCTCCTCCCAGGTCTCACCCGGCTTCGTCATGTTGAATGTCCAGCGCACGTACTGACCCATCATCTCCTCGGGGCGGATCTGGATGCCGGTGGCCTCGCGGATGAAGCCGAAGGGCACGACCTTGGCGTAGCCGAAATCGAGATGCACGCGGCCGCCCTCGCTGTGCGCGTTCATGTAGTGGAAGGCCGAGCGCGGCGGCCCACGGAACCAGCGCATGTCCTTGACCGTGCTCTCGCGCGGCATGATGCCGATGAAGCTCTCCTTCTCCGGCTCCCAGATCCAATGCACGCCGCCCGCCTTGATGCGGGCGAGGTCCGCGGTGATCGGGAATACCGGGAAAATCACGTATTCCTCTGTCAAGGCGAAGTCGTGCATCAGCGCGCAATACGGAACCTGGAACCAGTCCTCGCGCGTGAGCTCGCCGTGTTTGTCGACCACACAATAGGCGACGTCCCGCGTCGCGAGGCCGCTGGCCTCGTAGCCGAAAAAGTGCAGCTCGCCGCTCGCTGGATCGAGGCGCGGATGCGCGGTCATGGTCTGGCTGCGCAACTTCCCGCCGTAATCCCACTCGCCTCGCGTCTCGAGCGTGCGCGCGTCGAGCTCCATGGCGCGACCATCTTCCTTGAGGGCGAGCAGCTTCCCGGCGTGAAAGACAGGCGTGGTGTTGTACACGCAGCGGTTCTTGCCGCGCACGCTCGGATCGTCCGTGTAGGGATTGCGATAGAGCCCGTGGAGCGAGCGGCGTGCCTGGCGCTCGTTGTTAAAGCGCTCGCTACGGATGTAGCGCTGGCTGAAATCGACGTGGCCGTTCTCGAAGCGGAGCATTCGCACCATGCCGTCGCCGCTCAGGTAAGTGTCATGGCCGAGCAGCGGCGGATATTGCGGGTCCGGCACGCTCTGATACCAGGCACCGTTGATTTCCTGCGGCAGGTCTCCTTCGATCACCAGGTCGTAGACGTCGCACTCCACGCGCGAGGGCGCGTTGAAGCCGCTGAAGTCCATCGACTTGGGAAATGGCGTGGTCATGTCTTCTTCCCCGTGACCGGATGTGCGTAGTGGAAGTCGACGACGCGCGTCTCCGGCCAGAACTTGGGCGTCTCCGGCATCAATTCATCGGGCCCGATCGGATTCTCAGGGTATGTCTTGTCGAGCGGCAGCAGGTGTGGGCGGTCGTGCGCCCAGCCCTTTTCGTAATCCGCTTGCCACAGCATGTTGTAGTTCAACACCTGGATTTTCCACACGCCGTCTTCCTTGACGTAGGAGTTTTCGTAGATCCCCGCCTCCCAGCATTGCGCCGGAAAATGCGGGATGCGATCGGTCTTGCTGTCGTGCTGGCCGGCGGCCATGAGCGCGCGGAAGCGACCCTTCGCAGTGAGACCGTCGGGCGCGACGTCGACGATGTCCTGCATCTGTACGTGATCGAGCAGGAAGCCGGGAATCGGCCCATTGTGGCCCCTGGTGAAGAAGTTGCGAAACCACTCGCAGTAGAGGCGACGCGCGCCGGCCTTGCCCTTGTAGATACCGTTCAGGAAGTGCACCCGCGAGTTCTCGGCGAAGAGTTCCACCGTTTCGTCATACAGGCACTTGTCGATGTAGTACCCATACTTGTAGTGCAGCGTGCGGATCGCATGGATGTCCTGCAGATTGCGGATCCTGTGCTGCAGCTTGGTCACCTGCTCGGTGAGCGCACGGACCTGGTCTTCATCCGCCATGAGGCTTCTCCTGGCGCAACAGCGCATCGAAATCGTCGTCCGGCGTGAGATAGCGCCCGGACAGCGCATCGTAGCGCCCCGAGGCGAGCTTCACGCACATCGTCGTGCAACGCGCGAATCCCTCCTCGGGATCCTCTCGCGCCTTGATCTGCTTGAGTGTCTCGAGCATGTGCGGGAGCCACCGTTGCGCATCGGGCGAGGCCAGCGTGTCCTCGGCCATGTCCGTGATGACCGTGCCGGGCTCGATCGCAAACGCCTTAACCCCGTGCTCCTTCCCTTCGGCCGCGAGGTGCTGCGTGAAGCGAATCTGTGTTCCCTTGCCCACGCAGTACGCGGACAGGCTGGGAGCCACCTCGTTCCCACCGCGGCTCGCGATGACGATGATGCGTCCGCCGCCGCGCCGTTGCATGTGCGGCAGCGTCGCGCTCGCGAACAGCAGGGGGCCACGTACGTGCACCGCCTGGGACGCCCACCAGGCATCCGGATCGACGACGCCGATGGGCCCGAAAGGCCCGGGCAGTCCAGCGTTGCTCACCAGGACCGTGACCGGGCCGAATGCTTCAAGCGCGGCCTGCACGACGCGCGCGACATCCTCGCGGCGCGTCACGTCGCCGGGTATCGCGAGGGCGCGTCCCCCCGCAGCCCTGATCTCGGCCGCGGTGCTGTCGATTTGCGAGCGCGTGCGCGCGGTGACGGTCACGGCAGCACCCTCCGCCGCGAACTTGAGCGCGATCGCCCGACCGAAACCCCGCCCGGCACCGGTGACGATCGCGGTCGCGCCGTTCAACTCGCCGGCCATGGCACGCCCCGCTCGTCCCCGGCCTCATTTCCACCAGCGCCCGGTGACCGGGTGCGGATAGTGGAACGGCACGACACTGGTGTCGGGCCAGAGG
>DATIEU010000277.1:0-10153 GCA_035455565.1 Steroidobacteraceae bacterium
TATCCAATCCCTTCGCATTCGTGAAGTTGGCGTGGTCGACCTCGGCGCCCGCGAGCTTCGTGCCGGTGAGCTTCGCGCCGGTCAGGTCGGCACCGATGAGCTTGGCCATCTGCAGGTCAGCCCCGCTCAGGTCCGCATCGCGCAGATCGGCATAACTCAGATCGGCGCGTGATAGCTCCGCGCCATTCAGCTTTGCGCCCTTGAGGCGCGCGCGCGTGAGCACCAGCCGAATCAGTCCCATGGGTTGGTTCGCCATGTCCGAGCTGCCCTTCACCTGCGAGAGATCGGCGCCCTCGAGCACGGCGCGTTCCATGTTGCCCATCAGGCGGGCGCCGCGCAGGTTCGCACCGCTTGCCTTCGCGTTGGCGAGCACGCTCGCAAAAAGGCTCGTTTCGCTCAAATCCGCATCCGTGAGCGTCGCATCGCGCAGCACGACCAGGTCGAGGTTGCAGCCGCGCAGCTTCGCGCGACTCAAATTCGCCCCCTTGAGGCTCGCTCCGAACAGGCGCGCTCCCTTGAAGTCGAGACCGGAAAGATCGACGCCCGGCGCTTCGAGATTGGTGAGATCGGCGCCCGGAGAGGCGATGCGCGCTTCGACTTGCTGGCGTGTCGAGGGTGCGGCTGAGGCCTGAATGACCAGCAGCGACGCCAGCAGGCCGACGAAAGTGCTCCCAGTTCTCAACAAAAGTACGACGCGCCGCACCGTTTGCCACCACACAATGTGAATCCGTCCGCAGTGTTGGAATTGTATAGGACAGGTCGATATGGCTCACAAGCCGGATGAACGGTCGGCCGTATGATCGGTCCCACTTGTGAATGCTATGGGCATGTTGATGTATCGCTACTTCATGCGTTGCGTCACGAACCCGGTCAAGGTGTCGCGGGCCACCCTTCTTGCGCTTCCACTTTTGGCAATCTTCACGTCAGCGAACGCTGACATCGCCCGTCACAAGGTACGCATCGAAGGCCACGGCTCACTGACTGTGGTGTTCGAGTCCGGCCTGGGCGACACGCTCGAAGTGTGGAACAACATTCAGCCCCTCATCGCCGAGAGCTGCGCACGCACCATCGCCTATACGCGCGCGGGTTATCCAGGGAGCGATGCGGCGAGTGGTCCGCGCGACTCGGCGACGATCGTCGCGGAGCTACGCGCGGAACTCAAGCGCCGCGGAATCCTGCCCCCATACGTGCTCGTCGGCCATTCGCTCGGCGGCCTCTACATGCAGTATTTCGCGCGCCACTATCCCGCCGAGATCCGTGGCCTGCTGCTGGTCGATTCCACTCACTGGAACCAGCAGCTACGCCTCAGCCCCGACAAGGCGGACGCATTCGGTCGGCGCAGCACCGTGCTTTTCATGCCGTGGATTATGCGCCGTGAGCTGCTCGACAGCGTGAGTGCCGGTGAACAAGTGCACATCAGCCCGGTGGCGAGCGTCGTACCGACGATCGTGTTGTCACGCACCCGCGCCCTGAATGGCGAGACACAGGCACTGCAGGTTCAGGCCGAGACGCTGCAAGGCGAGATAGCGGCTGATTTTCCCTCCGCGCGACACATCCGCGTGACCGACAGTGGTCACTACATCCAGCGCGATCGTCCCGAAGTGGTCATCGAAGCCGCACGCGAGCTCGCGGGCTGCCGTCCCCTGGAGCAGGTCCCGAACTGACGACCGCGCGTGACTGCGCGGACGTGAGTTCTACTGCAGCAGCACCAAGGTCTTCTCGACCGTATTCCACACGCCCCACGCGAGCGGGATACCGACCAGCAGCCAGAAGGCCGCTGCCTTGCCGTCGAGCCGACCCTTGCCGATGCCGAAGGAGCCGCCCTGTGCCGGCGCCACGGTCCTGGCCTTCGCCTGCACCGCCAGTACCTCGGCATCGCTCATGTGCCATTTCGGATCGACCGGGCGGATGAGCAGGTTGGCGATCCAGCCCACCACCAGCATGCCGGCGAGAATGTAGAAAATCGGCCCGTAGATCTCGTCATAAGACACCTGCTCGGCGACGCGCGTGTCGTGCAGGTAGTTCACCACCACCGGGCCCAGGATGCCGGCGGTCGACCAGGCGGTGAGCAGGCGGCCATGGATGGCGCCCACGAACTGTGTGCCGAACATGTCGGCGAGATAGGCGGGAATGGTCGCAAAGCCGCCGCCGTACATGGAAGCGATGATGCAGAAGGCGGCGACGAAGAGCGCGACCGATTTCCAGTCCGCGGCGAGCGAGGCGAGCGCGTACATCGCGGCACCGAGCGTGAAGAAGATGAAGTAGGTGAGCTTGCGCCCGAGCTTGTCAGAGGACGACGCCCAGGCGATGCGGCCGAAGATGTTGAAGAGCGAGATGAGGCCTACGAAGCCCGCGCCCACCGCCGCCGCCAGCTTCCTGTGATCCGCGGTGAACTGCTCGAAGCCGATCTGCGGCTGAGCAAAGAGCGCGCCACCGAAGGTCTCCTGCAGCATCGGTGAGGCTGCCCCTATGATGCCGATGCCGGCCGAGACGTTCAGACACAGCACGACCCACAGGCACCAGAACTGCGGCGTCTTGTGCGCATCTTTCAGGTGCACGTTGCGCGAGGTGATCATCGCGTTGCTGTTGGACGGCGGTGTCCAGCCTTCAGGGCGCCACCCGGGCGGCGGCAGGCGATAGCCGAAGGCGCCGATCAGCATGAACACGACATAGATGGCGCCCATCGCCACGAAGGTCTGCCAAACGCCTGGATCGGTCGGCGTCTTGAACTGGTTCATGAGGAGTGTCGCGAGCGGTGAGCCGATCATCGCGCCACCGCCGAATCCCATGATGGCCATCCCGGTCGCCATGCCGCGCCGATCGGGGAACCACTTGATGAGCGTAGAGACGGGAGAGATGTAGCCGAGACCCAACCCGATACCGCCGATGATTCCCGAGCCCAGCCACATCAGCCACAGCTGGTGAGTAGAGACTCCGAGCGCTGCGATCAGGAGTCCGCCGCACCAGCAAGCCGCGGAGACGAACCCGGCCTTGCGCGGGCCGGCGCGCTCGAGCCAGCCACCCCAGGTGGCCGCCGAAATACCCAGCATCACGAAGAAGAAGGTGTACATCCAGCCGAGATCGAACTGGGTCCAGTTGCAATCCGTCGCCGAGAGCGCGCGCAGGGTGCCCGCCGCCTTTTCGGCAAATGTCGTGGCGCCCGCCGAGCAACTCGCAACGATCTGCGAGCCGTCCACGCTCGTCAGTGCTCCCTCGAGCGGCTTCCAGAACACGGAGAAGCCATAGGCCATGCCTATGCAGAGGTGGATGCACAGTGCCGCCGGGGGCACCAGCCAGCGATTGAAGCCCGAGCCCGCGATGATACGTTCGCGGTCAAGCAGGCCCGGGCCGTTCACCGAGCCGTTCAGCGCTGTCGCCCTCGCATCTGTCATTGCGTGTCCCCCTCGCGCATGCCGTCTAGTGGTTATCTGGGGCGCCTGCTTCCGGCAAGTGCCGGCGCGCCCGTGCTTTCGCGCAGGCCAGTATGCCTGAAGGGCGGTGAGCGATTCGCGGATGACGATCGTGTGTCGGTTTCATGACGATCCGGTGACGCCCCACCTCGGCGCCGTCGGAAGACGCGGGCGGGCTCAACTGCCCGTGGCGGCTTTCCGGGCGCGGCGCGGCATCTGCAGTCCGACCGTGTGCTGGATGATGGCGGCTCCTTTCTCGAGCAGGAAGCTGCGGAAGGCGGCCGCGATCGGCGACAGCCGCTTTTCGCGCAGGTGTATCACGTACCAATCGCGCACCAGCGGCAGGCCCACCACGTCGAGCAGCACGAGTTTGCGCGCCTTGAGCTCGAGCCCGAGCGTGTGCATCGAGATGAAGCTCACCCCGAGCCCCGCCATGACTGCCTGCTTGATGGTTTCGTTGCTGCTCATTTCCATCGAGGCGCGATACGTCACCCCATGCTCGCGGAACACATGCTCGAGCGAGGCCCGCGTACCCGAGCCATCCTCGCGGATGAGAAAGTTCTCCGCGGCGAGCTCTCTGAGCTGGATGCGGCGCTTGCGGGCGAGTGGATGGTCGGGCGCGGCGATGATCACCAGCGGATGCTGGGCGAAGGACTCGGCGATGGTGTCGAGCTCGCGGGGCGGCCGACCCATGATGACGAGATCGATGTCGTTCGCCGCCATCTGCTGGATGACTTCCTCGCGGTTCCCGACCGAAAACTTGATGCGCACCTCCGGATAATCGGGGGTGAAAGCGGCGAGGAGCGAGGGCGCGAAGTACTTGGCCGTGCTCACGGCGCCGAGCTTGAGCACGCCCCGCTTCAGGCCCTTGAGCGCCGCGAGTGCCTCGCCTGTCTCGCGCACCAGGTCGAGTATCTGGTTTGCATAGCGGAGCAACTCAGTACCCGCCGAGGTGAGCTGCACTTTGCGGCCGATCTGCTCGAAGAGCGGCAGACCCACGTCCGCTTCCAGCAACTTCACCTGCTGCGAGACCGCCGGTTGCGTGAGATGCAGCTCGCGCGCCGCGCGCGTAAAGGACAGGTTCTGCGCCACCTCTGCAAACACGCGTAACTGCCGCAAGGTCACGTTTCGCACCGTCGCCCCTCCTTGGCGGCAATCATAAGAGAAAGTGATGATGGTAAGAAGAATAATCAACTGGACCTAATGCTAGCGCCACCGCCACGATGCCCACCAAGCAGGGCACCCAGCCGGCGGGAGAACATGAGCATGAAGACCATCGAGCAACGGGCCAAACCCCGAAGCGCCGCGGAGCGATACAAGGCGGGCGTCCTCAAGTACGCCGAAATGGGCTACTGGGACTCGGGCTATCGCCCGGCGGACACCGACATTCTGGCGCTCTTCAGGATCACGCCGCAGGAGGGCGTCGATCCGGTCGAAGCGGCCGCCGCGGTGGCCGGCGAATCGTCGACCGCCACGTGGACCGTCGTGTGGACGGATCGGCTCACCGCCTGCGAGCGATATCGCGCCAAGGCTTACAAGGTCGAGCCCGTGCCGGGCGCGCCCGGACAGTACTTCGCGTACATCGCCTACGACCTCGACCTGTTCGAGCCCGGCTCGATCGCCAACGTCACCGCCTCGATCATCGGCAACGTCTTCGGCTTCAAGCCGCTCAAGGCGCTGCGCCTCGAAGACATGCGCTTCCCGGTCGCCTACGTGAAGACCTTTGCCGGCCCGCCCACAGGCATCGTGGTCGAGCGCGAGCGGCTCGACAAATTTGGCCGGCCGCTGCTCGGCGCGACCGTGAAGCCCAAGCTCGGTCTCTCGGGCAAGAACTACGGTCGCGTGGTGTACGAGGCCCTGAAAGGCGGCCTCGATTTCACCAAGGACGACGAAAACATCAACTCGCAGCCCTTCATGCATTGGCGCGACCGGTTCCTCTACTGCATGGAGGCAGTGAATCGTGCGCAAGCAGCGACCGGCGAGGTGAAGGGTCACTACCTCAACGTCACGGCCGCGACGATGGAGGACATGTACGAGCGCGCCGAGCTCGCGAAGCAACTGGGCTCGGTGATCATCATGATCGACCTGGTCATTGGCTACACCGCCATCCAGTCGATCTCACGCTGGGCGCGGCGCAACGACATGATCCTGCATCTGCACCGCGCCGGACATGCCACGTACACGCGGCAGAAGACCCATGGCGTGTCCTTCCGCGTGATCTCGAAATGGATGCGGCTCGCCGGCGTCGATCACCTGCACGCCGGCACGGTCGTCGGCAAGCTCGAAGGCGACCCGAATACGGTGCAGGGCTTCTACAACGTGTTGCGCGAGACGCATAACCCCGTCGATCTGCAGCGCGGCATCTTCTTCGAGCAGGACTGGGCGGGTCTCGGCGGCGTCATGCCGGTTGCATCCGGCGGCATCCATGCCGGGCAGATGCACCAGCTGCTGCACTACCTCGGCGAGGACACGGTGTTGCAGTTCGGTGGCGGCACCATCGGTCACCCAATGGGTATCGCGGCGGGCGCCACGGCCAATCGCGTCGCACTCGAAGCGATGGTGCTCGCGCGCAATGAAGGCCGCGACATCTGGAACGAAGGCCCGCAGATCCTCACCGAAGCGGCACGCGACTGCCGGCCGCTCGCCGCGGCGCTCGACACGTGGCGTGACGTGACCTTCGACTACACCAGCACCGATACGCCCGATTTCGTTCCCACCCCGACCGCCGCCTGAACCGGAGCCGCCATGCGACTGACACAAGGCACCTTTTCGTTTCTTCCCGACCTGACGGACGAGCAGATCCGTGCGCAGATCGAGTACTGCCTGCAGAACGGCTGGGCGGTGTCGATCGAGTACACGGACGATCCGCATCCGCGCAACACTTACTGGGAGATGTTCGGCAACCCGATGTTCGACCTGCGCGATGCGGCCGGAATCCTCGACGAAGTGCGCAGCTGCCGCAGCACCTTCCCCAACCACTACGTCAAGGTCAACGCGTTCGACTCGGCGCGCGGACGCGAGTCGCTGCGACTGTCCTTCATCGCAGCGCGTCCACCACAGGAGCCAGGCTTCGGTCTCGTGCGCCAGGAAGGTCCCGGCCGTCAGGTGCACTACACGACGCGCGCCTACGTTGCGGATCGTCCCGAGGGAGAGCGCTACGAGCGCTGACCTGCGATGAGTGCAGTGGCCGGATCCAAGCCCGACGCCGCGGCGCCTGCCGCGGAAGTCAACGTCGAGTCCGTGTTCCGCGACTCGGGCGTGGGCGAAGTGCTCGAGCAGCTCGACCGCGAGTTGGTCGGGCTTGCGCCAGTCAAGAGCCGCATCCGCGACATTTCGGCATTGCTGCTCATCGATAAGCTCCGCAACCAGGTGGGCCTGAGCAGCGGCGCGCCGTCACTGCACATGTCGTTCACCGGCAATCCGGGCACCGGCAAGACCACGGTCGCGCTGCGCATGGCCGAGATCCTCAAGCACCTGGGTTACGTGCGCAAAGGCCACCTGGTCGCGGTCACGCGCGATGATCTCGTGGGCCAGTACATCGGCCATACCGCGCCCAAGACGCGCGAGATCCTCAAGCGCGCCATGGGCGGCGTGCTCTTCATCGACGAGGCTTATTACCTCTATCGTCCCGAGAACGAGCGCGATTACGGGCAGGAGGCGATCGAGATCCTGCTGCAGGTGATGGAGAACCAGCGCGACGACCTGGTCGTGATACTGGCCGGCTACAAGGACCGCATGGAGCGGTTCTTTCGCAGTAACCCCGGAATGTCCTCACGCATCGCGCACCACATCGACTTTCCCGATTACACGCCGGCGGAGCTGCTCGCAATTTCGCATCTCATGCTGGAACGCATGCAGTACCGCCTGAGCCTGGAAGCCGAAGTCGCATTTCGCGAATACATCGAGCGGCGTCGCCAGCAGCCGCATTTCGCCAACGGCCGCTCGATGCGCAACGCACTGGACCGGGCGCGATTGCGCCAGGCGAGCCGTCTGTTTGCGGAGCGTAGCGCGGCATTGTCCAGGGAAGAACTCGTCACCCTCGAGGCCGCCGACATCCGGGCGAGCCGCGTTTTCTCCGAGCCATCCGCGCCGAACCTGGCGGAGGAGGGGCCGTGACACAGCTCGTCACCCGCACGCTTACGCGCTTCCTCATCGAGGAGCAGCGACGCTTCAACGATGCGACCGGCAACTTCACGGCGCTCGTCAACGACATTCGCCTGGCCTGCAAGCGCATCGCCACGCTCATCGGCAAGGGACGGCTCGCGGGCGCGCTCGGGAGCGCCGGCTCGGTGAATGTCCAGGGCGAAACGCAGATGCAACTCGACGTGATGGCAAATGACGTCTTCACCCGCACCAACGAATGGGGCGGGCAGCTTGCCGGCATGCTGTCGGAGGAAATGGAAAAGCCGTACGCGATTCCAGTGGAATATCCGCGAGGCCGATACCTGCTGCTGTTCGATCCGCTCGATGGCTCATCGAACATCGACGTGAACGTGGCAGTGGGCAGCATTTTCTCGGTGCTGCGCTGCCCCGAAGGCGTGACCGATCCGTCGGAGAGCGACTTCCTGCAGCCGGGCAGCGCGCAGGTGTGCGCAGGTTATGCGATCTACGGCCCCTCGACGATGCTGGTGCTCACCACCGGGCGTGGAGTCAACGGCTTCACGCTCGACCGCGAGATCGGCGAGTTCATGCTGACGCATCCGAACCTGCGCATTGCCGATGACGCCGCCGAGTTCGCCATCAACGCCTCGAACTCGCGTTACTGGGAGCCCGCGGTCAAGCGCTACGTGAACGAGTGCATTGCCGGGAAGAGCGGCCCGCGCGGGCGCGACTTCAACATGCGCTGGATCGCCTCGCTGGTCGCCGAGGCACACCGCATCCTGATGCGCGGCGGCGTATTCATGTACCCGCGCGATCGCAAGGACCTCGAGAAGCCCGGGCGGCTGCGTCTGCTGTATGAGGCCAACCCGATCGGCTTCGTGATCGAGCAGGCCGGCGGGCGCGCGAGCACCGGTTATCAGCCGATCCTGAACCTGCAACCGGAGAGCCTGCATCAGCGCATCGGGTTCGTGTTCGGCGCGCGTGCCGAGGTCGAGCGCATCGAGCGCTATCACCGTGATCACAACGATTTCCAGTACGAGGCGCCGTTGTTCGGGCCGCGCGGCCTCTTCACCAATCACGTCCAAGGTTGAGCGGAGATCACCATGTCCGCAAAGCATCCGATCATCGGTGTCACCGGCTCCTCAGGTGCCGGTACGACTTCGGTCATGCGAACTTTCGAGCAGATCTTCCGGCGCGAAGGCGTGAATGCCGCCTTCGTCGAAGGGGACAGCTTCCATCGCTTCGATCGCGCAGAGATGAAGCGCAAGATGGCCGAGGCGCTCGAGCTTGGCGACCATCGGTTCAGTCACTTTGGCGCCGAGGCCAATCTGTTCGGCGAGCTCGAGGCGCTGTTCCAGAGTTACGGCGATACCGGGCGGGGTCGCCGGCGCAAGTACCTGCACGACGAGCAGGAGGCCGCGCCGTACGGTCAGCAGCCCGGTACGTTCACGCCGTGGGAAGACATCAGCGAGTCCGACCTGTTGTTCTACGAAGGCCTGCATGGCGGCATCGTCACCGAACAGGTGGACGTTGCGCGTCACGTCGATCTGCTGATAGGCGTAGTGCCCGTGATCAATCTCGAGTGGATCCAGAAGCTCCATCGCGACAAGGCATCACGCGGTTACTCGACCGAAGCGGTCACCGACACCATTCTGCGGCGCATGCAGGACTACGTGCACTACATCTGCCCGCAGTTCTCGCGCACGCACATCAACTTCCAGCGTGTCCCAATTGTCGATACCTCCAATCCATTCATCGCGCGTTTCATACCGACGCCCGACGAGTCCTTCCTGGTCATCCGCTTCGGCAACCCGCGCGGCATCGACTTCCCGTACCTCCTGTCGATGTTGCACGGCGCATTCATGTCGCGCTCGAACACGATCGTGTGTCCGGGAGGCAAGATGGACCTCGCCATGCAGCTCATCTTCACGCCGATGATCTGGCGGCTGCTCGAGCGGCGGAAGGAAGCCCTGGCCCGTGGCGGAGAGATCAGCTCGTGGCGAAGCTCATTGAACGTATCCGCGCAGCCGCTTTTGACCTAGACGGCACGCTCGTCGATACCGCGCCCGACCTGGGAGCGGCGCTGAATGCGACGCTCACGACGTTGGGGCTGCCCGCCTTGCCGGCGGCGCGCATCCCGGTACTGATCGGCGAGGGCATCGATCGATTCCTGATCAAGGCGCTGACAGAGAGCTGCGGATTCCCGCCGCCCCAGGCCACGGTGCCTGCGGCGGCGGAGCTTTTTGCGCGCACCTATCGCGAGCGCCTGTTCGAACACAGTCGCGTGTATCCGGGCGTCACGGAAGCATTGACGGCACTGGAGCACGCCGGCATCGCGCTGTGCTGCGTGACGAACAAGCACAGCACGTTTGCGCTGCCGTTGCTCGAGGCGGCGCTGCTGCGCGAGCATTTCGCATTCACGCTGTGCGCCGATCGCGTCGAGACCCGCAAGCCAAGGCCCGACCTGTTGCTCGCGGCCTGCGAGCACCTGAGCCTCGAGCCCACACAGCTGCTGTACGTCGGAGATTCGCACACCGATGTGGTCGCTGCCGAAGCGGCTGGTTGTCGCGTGGTGGTGGTCGATTATGGCTACGATCACGGGCGTCCGCTGGATGACCTGGGTGCGGACCGGATCATCGGCA
>DATIEU010000278.1:0-6603 GCA_035455565.1 Steroidobacteraceae bacterium
CGCCACACAGACGCCGAGCGGCGCATAGCGCGTGAATCCCTTGCGCAGCTCCTCGATATTGACATCGAGCATCATCACCACGAACAGGAAGAGCACCATCACGGCGCCGACGTAGACCAGCACCAGCACGATGGCGAGGAACTCAGCCTCGAGCAGCAGCCAGATCGCGGCGCTGGTGAAGAACGCGAGCACCAGGAACAGCGCGCAGTGCACCGGGTTACGGGCCGTGATGACACCGACGCCGGCGGCGATCAAAACCGCTGCGAACGAGTAGAAGAGGATCTCAATGAACACCGCTGCTCCCGCTCATTTGTACTTCGCATCCGCCGCCTTGTCGGCCGCGATCATCGCCTCGTAGCGATCGCCAACCGCCAGCAGCTTTTCCTTGGTCATGATGTTCTCGCCGCGATTCTCCATGTGGTACTCGTGGATGCGCGTCTCCACGATGGCATCGACCGGGCAGGCTTCCTCGCAGAAGCCGCAGTAGATGCACTTGAAGAGGTCGATGTCGTAGCGCGTGGTGCGGCGCGTGCCGTCCGGGCTGACATCGGACTCGATCGTGATCGCGAGTGCGGGACATACGGCCTCGCACAACTTGCAGGCGATACAACGCTCCTCGCCATTCGGGTAACGGCGCAACGCGTGCAGACCGCGGAAGCGTGGCGACTGCGGCGTCTTCTCCTCCGGGTACTGGATAGTGATCTTGCGCCGGAACAGGTTCTTGAGGGTGACGGACAGTCCCTTGAGCAGCTCCCAGAGGGTGAGCGTCTTCAGCAGATTGAGCAGCCCTTGCACGAGCGCCTCCTAGGGTGCCCAGGGCCCGACGTCGAAATAGGCCAGCACGCCTTCGACACCGATCCAGACGAGCGTCACGGGAATCAGCACCTTCCAGCCGAGGCGCATGATCTGGTCGTAGCGATAGCGCGGGAACGTCGCGCGCAGCCACAGGAACACGAACAGGAAGAAAGAGGTCTTGAGTGCGAGCCAGAAGAAGCTCGACGTCGCGAGCCAGCCCTCGCCGACGCCCGGATACCCTTCGAACGGCGACAACCAGCCGCCGAAGAAGAAGAGTGCCGTGAGCACCGAGATCAGGATCATGTTCGCGTACTCGGGCAGCACGAAGAGCGTCGCGAACGGCATGCCCGAATACTCGACATGAAAGCCCGCGACGATTTCCGACTCGCCCTCGGCGACGTCGAAGGGCGCGCGGTTGGTTTCAGCGACACCCGAGATGAAATAGACCAGGAACAGCGGGAAGAGCCAGAACCAGTTCCAGCTCAGCGCCCCGCCCTGCTGCGCGCGGATGATCTCTCCCAGGTTGAGGCTGCCCGCGGCCATGAGCACACCCACGAGCGCAAAGCCCATGGCGATTTCGTAGGCGACCATCTGCGCCGCGGAGCGCATCGCGCCCAGGAACGCGTACTTCGAATTGGTCGCCCAGCCGGCGATGATGATGCCGTACACGCTCATCGACGTGAGTGCCAGGATATAAAGGAGTCCGGCGTCGATGTCCGCGAACACGAACTCCGGGCTGAACGGCACGACCGCCCAGGTCGCGAACGCCGCCGCCATCGAGATGAGGGGCGCGGTCAAGAACAGGAAGCGGGCGGCGTTCGCCGGAATGATGATTTCCTTGAGGATCAGCTTGATCACGTCGGCGAACGGCTGCAGCAGGCCGAACGGCCCGACCCGGTTGGGCCCAATGCGGGCCTGCATATAGCCGATCACTTTGCGCTCGACGTACGTGAGGAAGGCGACGCACAGCACGATCGCCACCACCACCATCACGATCAGAATCGTCTGCACCAGAACTTCGCGCAGACCCTCGGGAAGGCCGAGCCAGGCATTGACGAGCCGGTCGATCATCGCTGCTCGGCTGCCCGTTGCGCTGCTTGCTGCGCTTCACGTGTGCGCTGGAGCGCCGGCGCGCGACGCACCAGCGCGTCCACCTGGTACATGGGCACGTCCGTAGCGACACCGTGCGCGCGCTCGCCGTTCAGGGTCCGCTTGGCGACGAACGCCGTATCAGGCTGCGACTCCCCGACACCACTCTTGAGCTCGTTGCGCACGTCTTCGGAGGTGATGTAGTCGAAGCCGACGAGCTCGAGGAGATTGCCGAGCACACGCAGGACTTTCCAACCGGGGCGGCTCTCCCCCACCGGCTGCGCCGCCCCCAGGAAGCTTTGCCAGCGGCCCTCGGCATTGATGAACGTGCCCGAGGTTTCCGCGAACGTGCCGATCGGCAGCAACACGTGTGCGAATGCGCGCATGGCCTCGGTGGCGAACGGGGTGAGCATGACGACGAACTCGGACGCGGCCAGTGTCTTTTGCGCCTGCGCACTCACATCGAGCCCCGGCTCGATCGCGCCGAGCAGCATATAGGCCTTGAGCGGGTTCTCGAGCATGGCGCGCGCATTCAGGCCAGCCGTGACCAGCGGCTCGCCGCCCGCATTCCGATGCGGCAGCACGCCCGCCAGATGTGCGCCGGCACTGTTGGCGCCTTCGGACAGGTAGGCCACGCGTGCTCCACACATTTCGGCGAGAGCCGCCGCCAGTTGGCGGATGTCCGCGAATGCGGGGTGCCGGGCGGCCAGCGTACCGAGCAGGATCACGCGGTTCTCGCCTTCGAGGAGCTCGGCCCCGAGAGCGCGTTGCTCGTCGGTCGGCCGGACGTTCGACGCGACGCTGTGTACGTGCTCCGGAATGGCCTTCTTCGCACTTTGGGCAATCGCACTGATGAGGCCAGCGAGTGCCGCGGCGATATCGCCTTCGGCGGCCGTGATGTAGTGCGAGACCGGGAAGAAGTACTGGTGCTGACGCTGATTGATGAAGGACACGCGCGCGCCCCGGCGCGTCACGGCCTTGCGAATGCGATGCGCGAGGATCGGCGCTTCGCGCCGCAGGTTGCAGCCGACCACGAGCAGCGTGCCCACTTGCTCGAACTCGGCGATCGGCATGCCAAGCGACGGATAGAGCGGATCCGCTTCCTGGTCACGGAAATCCTGCTGGCGCAACCGGTGATCGAGATGCGGGGATCCGAGCCCGCGGACGACGCGCGCGAAGAGATGCAGCTCCTCGAGCGTCGCGCTCGGCGAGGCCAGCCCGCCGACCGATGCAGGACCATGCCGCGCGGTGAGGTCCCGCAGTCCGCTGGCCACGACTCCCAGCGCCGTCTCCCAGGACTCGCTTTGCCAGGCGCCATTGCGCCTGACCAACGGCGTCTGCAGGCGGTCGTCCGCGTACACGCCCTCGTAACTGAAACGGTCGCGATCCGCGATCCAGGTTTCATTGATGGCCTCGTTCGGCCGCGGCACCACGCGCATCAGGCGGCCACGCAACACGTGACCGCTCAAGTGGCTCCCCATCGCGTCGTGCGGCGCGATGAGGGGGTGCTCGGACATCTCCCAGGCGCGCGCGCGATAGCGGAACGGCTTGCTGTTGAGCGCGCCCACCGGACACACGTCGATCACGTTGCCCGAAAGCTCGTGGTCGACGCTACGCTCGAGATAGGTGCCGATCTCCATCCATTCGCCGCGCCCGAGCGTGCCGAGCTCCTGGATGCCGGCGATTTCCTGTCCGAAGCGCACGCAGCGCGTGCACTGGATACAGCGGGTCATGTCGGTCGAAACGAGCGGCCCGATGTTCTTATCCTTGACCACGCGCTTGCGCTCGGTGAACCGCGAGAGGTCGCGGCCGAAGCCCATCGCGAGATCCTGCAGCTCGCACTCCCCGCCCTGGTCGCAAATCGGGCAATCGAGCGGGTGATTGATGAGCAGGAATTCCATGGTCGCCTTTTGCGCCGAAATGGCGCGCGGCGACTTGGTGAAGACCTTCATGCCCTCCAGTACGGGGGTCGCGCACGCTGGCGCGGGCTTGGGCGCCTTCTCGACCTCTACCAGGCACATGCGGCAGTTGGCCGCGATCGAGAGCTTCTCGTGGTAGCAGAAGCGCGGCACGTAGATGCCCGCGGCATCCGTCACCTGGATGATCATGGCGCCCTTCCTGGCCTTCATCGGGACGCCGTTGACCTCGATGTTGACGAGCTCTTCGCTCACGCCGCTTTCCCCGGCTGCGCGACGACGATGCTGCGCCCGCCGTTTTCGATCATGTACTCAAACTCATGACGGAAATGCTTCATGAAGCTTTGCACAGGCCACGCGGAGGCATCGCCCAGTGCGCAGATCGTGTGCCCTTCGATCCGGTTCGCGACGTCGACCAGGAGATCCAGATCCGACGGCCGCCCCTGTCCCGCGAGTATCCGTTTCACCATCCGGTTCATCCAACCCGTGCCCTCCCGGCACGGCGTGCACTGGCCGCAGGATTCCGCCATGAAGAAGCGCGAGATGCGCTCGAGCACGCGCACCATGCAGGTCGTGTCATCCATCACGATCACGGCGGCCGATCCGATCGCGGAGCCCGATTTCTTCAAGCTGTCGTAGTCCATGTTGGTCTCGAGCATCACGGCGCCCGGCACCACCGGCACCGACGCGCCGCCTGGAATCACCGCCTTGAGCGGGCGATCGTTGCGCATCCCACCGCAGAGCTCGAGCAATTCCCGGAACGGAATACCCAGCGGCACCTCGATATTGCGCGGGTTCTTGACGTGGCCGGAGACCGAGAAGATCACGGTGCCGCCGGAGTTCGCGGGTCCGAGGTCCGCGAACCACTTCGGGCCCTTGCGCAGGATCGTCGGAACCGAGGCGTAGCTCTGCGTGTTGTTGATCGTGGTGGGCGCGCCGTACAAGCCGAAAGCCGCGGGAAACGGCGGCTTGAAGCGCGGCTTGCCTGGCTTACCCTCGAGCGAGTCCAGCAGGGCCGTCTCCTCACCGCAGATGTACGCGCCCGCCCCGACGAATGTGTGCAGGTCGAAGTCGATGCCCGAGCCCTGGATGTTCTTGCCCAGAAGACCCGCTGCGTAGGCTTCCGCGAGTGCGGCTTCAAAACGGGGCACGGGCTCGGCGAGGAATTCGCCGCGGATGTAGTTGTAGCCGACGGTGGCATTCATGGCGTAGCCACCGATCGCCATCCCCTCGATGAGCGAGTGCGGGTTGAAGCGCAGGATGTCGCGGTCATGACAGGTGCCAGGCTCGCTCTCGTCCGAGTTGCACACCACGTATTTCTGCATCGGCGCATTGCGCGGCATGAAGCTCCACTTCATGCCCGTCGGGAAAGCCGCGCCGCCCCGGCCGCGAAGCCCGGACGCCTTGACCGCCTCGATGATGGATTCGCGCGGTGGCTTCTCGGCGAGGATCTTGCGCCACGCCTGGTAGCCACCGATCTGCTCATAAGTCCCGAGCTTCCAGGATTCCGGAAGATGCAGTGACTCGAAGCAGACGAGGTTTTCTTGAGTGCTCACTTGAGCGCATCCAGGATCTGGTCGACCTTCTCGGGGGTCAGGTTCTCGTGATACACGTGATCGACCATCATCATCGGCGCGCCGACGCAGGCCGCGAGGCACTCCTCTTCTTTCTTGAGGTAGATCCTCCCGTCCGGCGTGCTCTCGCCCACGCGGATGCCTAGCTTGCGCTCGACGTGCGCCACGATGTCATCCGCACCGCACAGCATGCAGGAGATATTGGTGCACACCGAGACGTGATGCCGACCGCAGGGCCTGGTCTCGAACATCGAATAGAAGGAGGCAACCTCGTACACCTGGATCGGCGGCAGTTTCAGGTAGGCCGCCACGGCGTCCATCAGCTCGACGGTGAGGAAGCCCTCGTTCTCGTGCTGCGCGGCGCGCAGCCCTGCGAGCACCGCCGAGCGCTCGCGCCCCGGCGGAAACTTTGCCACCCAGTGATCGATCTCCTCGCGTACGTGCTCCGACAGCACACCGGAAGTTCGCGTCGGTCCCTGCATCAGCGGTCGATCTCCCCGAAAACGATGTCCTGCGTGCCGATCACGGCCACTACGTCTGCGAGGAGGTGCCCGCGCACCATTTCATCGAGACTGGCGAGATGTGCGAAGCCGGGTGCACGCACCTTGAGACGGTAAGGCTTGTTGGCGCCGTCCGAGACCAGGTACACGCCGAGCTCGCCCTTGGGTGCCTCGACCGCGGCATAGGTCTCGCCTTCCGGCACGCTGTAGCCCTCGGTAAAAAGCTTGAAGTGATGGATGAGCGATTCCATGTCGCCCTTCATCTCTTCGCGGCGCGGCGGGCGCACCTTGCGATTGTCGAGCATCGTCGGGCCCGGGTTGGCACGCAGCCAGTCGACGCACTGCTGGACGATCCGGTTGGCCTGGCGCAGTTCCTCGATACGCACGAGGTAGCGATCGTAACAATCGCCATTGACGCCCACCGGGATGTCGAAATCGAGCCGGTCGTACACGTCGTAGGGCTGCTTCTTGCGCAGGTCCCAGGCGATGCCGGAGCCCCGCAGCATCGGACCGGAAAAGCCGAGCTGCATCGCGCGCTCCGGCGAGACCACACCGATGTTGACGGTGCGCTGCTTCCAGATGCGGTTCTCGGTGAGCAGCGTCTCGTACTCGTCCACGCACTTCGGAAAGCGCTGCACGAAATTGTCGATGAAGTCGAGCACCGAACCCTGTCGGTTCGCGTTCAGCCGCGCGACGTCCTCGCGGCTGCGGAAGCTCGACTCCTGATAC
>DATIEU010000279.1:0-4539 GCA_035455565.1 Steroidobacteraceae bacterium
AATATCCTGGTCGACTATGTGCGCCACGAGATCGGCATCGACGTGGGTTACTGGCGTTCCGTCAGTCACGCGCTCAACTGCTTCTCGGCCGAGAGCTTCATGGACGAGCTGGCGCGCGCGGCGCGCCAGGACCCGCTCGCATTCCGTCTCGCGCTGCTCGAGAAGCAGCCGCGCTACAAGACAGTGCTCGAGCGCGCCGCGAGCGAAGCGGGTTACGGCAAGGCCGAAAAGGGTCGCCACCAGGGGATCGCGCTGATGGAGGGCTACGGCACTTACATGGCGCAGGTCGCAGAGATTTCCATGGAGGGCGAGCAGGTGCGCGTGCATCGCATTGTCTGCGTGCTGGACTGCGGTCAGGTCGTGAACCCGGCCATCGTGGTCTCGCAGGTCGAAAGCGCGACCTACTTCGGGCTGACGGCTGCGCTCTGGGGCGAGATCAACATCCAGGGTGGCCGGGTGCAACAGACGAATTTCGACCGCTACCGGCTGCTGCGGCTCAATGAGGCGCCACGGATCGACACGTTCATTCTCGAGAGTACTGAAGAGCCGGGCGGCGTCGGTGAGCCGGCGACCGCGCTGGTGGCCCCGGCGGTGGGCAACGCAATCTTTGCGGCAATCGGTCGGCGCGTGCGCTCATTGCCGCTCTCGCGTCACAAGCTCGCGTAGGACTGCGAGGGCTTGTCCTGCCGGAACGGACCGGCGCAGAATAGGCGCCGGCTTCGCCGCGGCTCCATCGCAAACCAGCATATCGATTGCCGATCAAGGGGAGACTTCCCATGCAGGCTTCAACCAGGTTGACGACCGCCGTCATCACAGGCGTCGTTTGTGCATTCACTCTGTCCGCCACTACCGCGCACGACAACGACGACGGCGGGAAGATCGTCACCGTGGCGTTCGGCGCGGGGCTCAACACCGCGCAGCCGGGCAATGCCCAGAATCATCACGTGTTGCCCAATGTCATCAAGGTCGAAGTCGGCGACGTCGTGAACTTCGTCGTTTCCGGCCTGCATGTGATTCGTGTGTTCGAAAAGGGCGTGCGCCTGAGAGACCTGAAGGCTGAGATTCCGGACGAGTGCGAAGTCAATCCGCCGCCATTTCCGGCGTCTTGCAATGCGGTGCTCATTCCGGGTCTTCCGGTGCCGATTTTGGCAACCGAGGTCGACCCGGTGACATCGCTCCCGACGACGCTCGGGTTGCCGCTCTACTACAACGGCCTCAATTCCGTAACGACTCCGCCGTTTCCGCCGGCGCCACCTTTCGCGCCGCTGTCCTATGCGCAGAATCGGGTGGAGGCCATCTCGTTCAACAAGACTGGCCGGTTCCTCGTGATCTGCGCCGTGTTACCCCATCTCAACGATGGTATGTTTGCGTGGGTGGAGGTCCGTAATCGCGGCCATCACGACGACGACCATCGCCATTGAGCACTGAGCCAGGCCGAAGGAGGCCGCTGCCATGCGCACACGAACGATCGCGTCACTGGTTACATTGCTCGGAGCCTTCGCGCTTCCGGCGTGGGCCGACGAGTACGTCGACGCCACAAAGGTCTTTCAGGACGCCGGTCAGAGCGGTGCGTACTTCAAGAATTCCTACGGTTACGCGGTGTTTCCCACCATCGGCAAGGCGGGTGTCGGCGTTGGCGGCGCTCATGGCTCGGGCCGTGTGTATGAAAAGGGCGCGTACGTCGGCGATACGAAGATGACGCAGCTGACGATCGGCTTTCAGTTGGGCGGGCAGGCTTACAGCCAGATCATTTTCTTCGAGAACAAGAAGGCCTTCGACGACTTCACGAGCGGCAACTTCGAGTTCAGCGCACAGGCGACCGCGACCGCGATTACGGCGAGCGCCTCCGCGCAGGCCACCACGACCGGAACGGGGGCGGGCGCGAGCAGCAAGGCCAGCAACGCCACCACCGCCGGGACCGGATACCAGAACGGCATGGCGGTCTTCACGGTGGCCAAGGGCGGGCTCATGTACGAAGCGTCGATCGGTGGCCAGAAGTTCAGCTACAAGGCGAATAAGTAACCACCAGACTGCGTTCGCTCAGCTCGACGTCTCGGCGAGCACGGCCGTCTCGGATGCCGGCTGCTGTTCCCTGATCAGGCGCTGAATCACCTGGCGCGCGCGCACGCCGCCGCTGTCGATGTTGAACGCCTTGAGCTTGAGGTGCGGATTCGCGGTGATCGAGCGCTGCTGCGCCTCGAGCACTTCGACATCTTCGAGAAAGACTCCGCCCTGCTGCTTCTTGAAGCGCGCGGTGAAGCCCGCGTCCAGCACGTCGAAGTTGCGCGTCATACCCCAGAAGTAGTGACAGGTGGTCTCGCTCTCGGGCGTCAACGCGTCGATCACGAATCCGCGCACGCCCTGGTCGTGATTTTCGAACGTGGCGCCAGCTTCCACTGGCGCGACGCCGACGTCGATGATGACGGAGGAGGGCGGCAGGAACTGGCAGATCTGCCAGCGATCCACCGCTCCTTCCTTCTTCAACGCATCACGCCAGAAGGGCGGGGCGTCGATATTTGCCATCCAGCGCGACACCGTGACTCGATTGCCGTCCGTTCGCGTCTCGATTGGCGCTTCGAGGATTTCGCGCTGACCGATAGAGCCCTGGTGCGTGTAGGTCTCGTGGCTGAGATCCATGAGGTTGTCGATCACCAGTCGATAGTCGCACTTCAACGGATAGTAGCCGCCGTCGAACGTCCATTCGGGATGAGCGCACGGCCAGAAGTCGGGAATGAGATCCGGATTGGCCTTGTCGGCATCACCGATCCAGACCCACACGAACCGGTAGCGCTCCACGACGGGATAGGCCTTGGCGCAGATGCTCTTGTGCGGGCGCTCGGTCTTGACAGGCATCTCGATGGCCCGCCCCTCGCTGTCGATCAGCAGCCCGTGGTAGCGACAGCGAATGTTGTCGCCTTCCTTGATGCCCATCGAGAGCGGCAGCAATCGATGCGGACACGCGTCCTGCAAGGCGACGACCGTGCGATCGAACTTGCGGTAGAGCACGATCGGCTCGCCGCAGATGGTGCGCGCGAAGGGCGTGCGATCGATCTCGTGATCCCAGCTGGCCACGTACCATTGATTGCGAACGAACATGGTGATTCCTGCGCGTGTCGTGCACTAAAAGCCGGTCAAGCCGGCGATTGCTCTAGCGGATGAGGCTCAGAAGCTCCTCGGGATCGGCAGGCTTGACGACGTGATGGTCGAACCCCGCTTCCTTGGCCAGGGCGCGATCGGCAGGCCTGCCCCAGCCGGTGCAGGCGACGATCATCATGCTCTCGCTCCACGGCTGCTCGCGGATGCGACGGCAGATCTCGTAGCCGTTGATGTCCGGCATGCCGATGTCGAGAAACAACGCGTGCGGCCGGTATTGTTCGGCGAGCTCCAGGGCGTGCTCTCCGTCCGTGGCCGTGCGAACGTCGTGGCCGGCACTCTGCAGCACGTTCTCGAGACTCCGGACGACATCGGCGTTGTCGTCCACCACCAGCACGCGCCGCCCGGTCGTGCGCGTCGCGCCATCGACACGTCTTGCCGGTTCCACCGCGTCTTCTGCTACCTCCGGATCATGCACTTCCACGATGGGCAGAGACACACTGAAATCCGATCCCTTGCCGGGCCCTTCGCTTCTGGCCTCAATGCGCCCGCCGTGCAGATTGACCAGCGCCCGCGCCAGCGACAGGCCGATGCCGAGCCCGCCCCGCGAACGGGTCAACGCGGAATCCACCTGGGAGAACAGCTCGAAGACCTTTGGCAGATGCTCGGGCGCGATGCCGATGCCCGTGTCCCTGACCTGGATCACTGCTTCGCGCTCCTGCACACTCACGTTGAGCTCGATCTCACCGCCGCGATCCGTGTACTTGGCGGCGTTGTTGAGGAGGTTGCCCAGCACCTGCGTGAGGCGAGTCATGTCGCCGTTGAGCGTGATGGATACGCGCGGCAGTTGCACGGACAGGCGGTGGCCCATCTCGTCGAGGAGCGGCCGGACCGTTTCCACGGCCTGCGATACGACATCGGTGAGCTGAATGCGGTCGAGTCGCAACTCGATGCGGCGCCGGGCGATGCGGCTTACATCGAGCAGGTCCTCGAGCAGTTCCGCCATCACCCCGATTTGGCGCTCGATGACGTCGCGGCACCAGAGGAACTTCGGATCCAGCACCGGTGCGTAGCGCAACGCCACGGCAGCGTTGCGAATCGGGGCGAGCGGGTTGCGCAACTCGTGCGCCAGCGTGGCGATGAAGTCGTCCTTGCGCCGGTCCGATTCCTTGAGCGCCGCTTCGCGGGCGCGCAGCTCTTCAATGAGACGGTTCCGTTCGAGCGTCGCGGCGATCTGGTCGCACACCGCCTGCATCACGTGCAGCTCGCGCTCGGAGTATTTCTCGCGGCACGTGCCAAAGCCCGCCACGCCGAGCAGCGCGCCACGCGCCACCAGGGGAATACCGGCGTAGGACCGCACCCCAATGCTGAGTAGCGCCCGGGCCTCAACCCCCTCAACCCCCTGAACCGCCTGAATCCCCGGAACCCCCTGATCAGGAGTCAGGA
>DATIEU010000280.1:0-4336 GCA_035455565.1 Steroidobacteraceae bacterium
GCAGACACCATCGACGTAGCGTTCGCCCGCCAGGCCGCGCGAGTCCCCCCGATCCCAGACGCTGTTGTTGAGGATGATGAAGCGCGGATTGATTTCGTTGCGCTTGGCGTAGATCCGCCGCACCAGGTCGACGGCGCCATCGGTGTACGCATCCTTCTCCCATTGCGGCCAGGAATCCCAGTTCGTGAGCGAGGTCCACAACCGCGCACCCAGCGTGTCCAGGAACACGCCGTCGACCTTGTCCTCGCGCATCAGCATGGCGACATAGTTGACGACGTAGTTGCTCCAGGCGGAATTCTTGCGGAGGTCTCCGATGTGAGTGCCGGTGTAATTGATGCGGCGCCCGACCGATGGATACGGCCAGAGCGGCACGTCGCGCACGTCGCCCATGTAGAACTCGTCACTCAGCTTGCAATGGGACGAGTCGGGCACGGAAACCGGGTTGAGGTACGCGAGAATTTCTGCGCCATTGGCCCGCGCGGTGGCGAAAGCCGGGTCCTCGCGGTTGCAGTCGCTGGGGATGAGGATGCCTCCTGGGTTTGCATACTGGGAAACATTTACGGTGGAGTTGTACGAGACGCCGAACGGATTCACCTTGTAGGTGTTGGCGGAGAAGGCGGAAAGCGGCGTGAAAATCGCCGTGAGTGATATAATCAGTGCTGTCAGTGATTTTCTCTGTCCCATAGCTACCGGCCCTGAGCGTGTTTGTTTAAAGAACGCAGCGTTTGTGCAACCACACAAAACGCGGGCCACACTCTAGCGAAATAAAAACAAAAAACGAGACCCAAAAACGTCCGTGATGCGCGACGCGCGCATCACTCAACCGTCATCGATCCGCGACACTCGACGTCGGGCGTCAGTGATTGGCGACAGCGTGTGGGGGAAACGCTGAAAGCGTCACGCCGTATATAAGGAGTGCGAGAAAAAGCACCGTCGTGAGGCCGAAGTCGATGGCGAGCAGCGAGGCAAGCGCGGGACTCACCACCGATGCGCAGCCGTTGATGCCCCAAGCCCAGGGCACAGTGGAATCTGTGAGCTCGCGCAACGCCAGAGGGAAAGGCGTGCCCATCAGAAAGGCGAGCGGCAGTAATAACAGCGCGCCGACCGCGGCACGCGCGGCGAGCGGCCAGCCGCTGAGCGCGGCGAGCAGCGGATCGAACACCGCCGAGTAGAGCGCTCCCAGCAGCACGATTCCGGATACCGCCACGATCAGCGTGCGCCCAGCTTCGGCACTGCTCACCCGTGCCGTCCAAAGGCTGCCGATACCTGCGCCGATGAGAAAGATGCCGAGCACCAGCGCGAGCGCGACGGTTGGATGGTGGACCACGAGTTGCATTTTCTGCAGGAAAACGATCTCGACGAAGAGAAACGCGAGTCCGATGCCCGTGAAATAGAGCAGCACGCGAGCGTGGCCGGCGTGCGTCGCCTGCCGGCGGAGCAGCGCCAACGGCACGACGATCAGCACGAGGCCCGCGAGTATCGCTTGCAGTAAGGTTGACGCGAGCACCGCGTAACCCGCTTCGAGCAACGACATCCCGCCGCGACCACGTGACTGCCACGCCTCCATGAACGCGCGCCAGCGAAAGAAGTTCTGAAAGTAGGGCCGGTCATCGGTCGCGGGCCGGATGTCGAAGGGATACGTGGCGATGAAGCGCTGCGCGTCCGGTCCCAGCAGCCGACGAATCCCATCATAGAACCAGGGTGAGGGCAGCAGGTTGTTCCGATTGGCGAGCGCTCGCGGCATTCCGGGATACCACACGACGTCGAACCCGTATCGCGCCACGAACGCACGAGTCCGCTCGATTTCGCCGGCGGTCACTTCGCCTCTCTTCACCAGCACCGTCACCGTTTGCCAGCCGCGGATCGCGAGCAGGCGTCGGCCGGGTTGGGTGACGCCGCTCGCTTGAAGCGCGGCAATCGTAGTAGCCAGGAGCTTCAAGCCATCGCGCGGCGGCACCTGGACGAAGCGGGTCATGGACAGAAAGCCTTGCGGCGCCAGGCGCTCGTAGTAGAGCGCGAGCGCCTCACGGGTGTGCGCGTAGTCCTCGCTCAGGCCACCGAGACCGCCAGCGCCTGTGGCGACGAGCGGCATCTGGATGAGCTCGTAGCGGCGGTCAAGCGTCGCGAGATAACCGCGCGCATCGTTCACATACAGTGACACGCCGGGTGCGTTTGCGAGCCCACCGGTGTAGTCGCGATAGTCCCGAGAGAGCTGCCCCACGATCTGCGGATTGAGCTCGACGGCATCGATGAGTGTCGCGCCGAGATGCCGGGCACGCAGGATCTCGAGTCCTCCGCCGGCGGCCAGCACGAGCACGGATCGCGGGCGGGCAACGGCGTAGGGGAGTGCACTGGTGGTTTCGGCGAGAAAGGCCAGCCGTTCGGGATCGTCGGTTGCCGCCGTGATGGCGTCCATCTGGTCGCCATCGGTGAAGAGTCCGAGCTGCGGCGGCGGCTCGCTGGCGGAAGTCAGGCTCAGTCCGGGTGCGTATCGCAGTGGCACCTGCGGACTCTCGATGACGGTTACACGACCGAGCAGCCCCGAGCTTTCGTGCAGCACGCGAGTGCCGCTGATCTGCAGCGCCTGGCTCAGCGCCTTGTACGGGCCGGGCTCAGGACGCAACCACGTTGGCGGCACGAGCACCGTGACCAACAGGCCGACTGCTGTCGCCGCGATCCCCGGCGCGCGCCACCAGCGCAGTTCGAAAGCGGCGAGCAGGGCCGCCGCGAAACCTGCCGCCGCGAGGAGCTTGAGCGCCTGCTCCGGCTCGAGATATGCAAGCGCCGCCAGTATGAGGAGACTTCCTGCGCCAGCCCCTGTGAGGTCGGCCGCGTACAGCCGGCTGGCATGCCTGCGGTACGCCATCAGGGCCAGGCCGATCGCGTTCGCGGCACAGAAGAAGGCGAGCGACAGGGCCAGGTACGTGGCTACGAGCCAGAGCGGTTGCCACGGGTTCCACAGCAATTCCTCGGCACGGAACGGCAATTGCCGGGCGATCGCCGGACCCAGCAGCGTGCAGCCGCCGAACAGCAGCAGGTTGGCGCTGTAGGCGCCGGCGAAGTGCCGCAGCAGCGGGCGCCTCGCCAGGAAAAGGAACGTACCGCTCGCGCCGAAGCCGAGCAGCGCGAGGCTGATCATCATGTAGGCGAAGTGATGCCAGTGGACGATCGCGAAAAAGCGTGTCAGCAGGACTTCGCTCGCGAGCGCCGCGCAGGAGACGAGTGCGATGGACGCGAGCGGTGCCCGCTCACTCATGACCGCCCGTCAGGGGCACGAATGCGACGGGCAGGATCTGTCGCGTCGTGAGGTGGCCATCCGCGGCCTTGCTGACCAGCACGAGCTGCTGCGTCGTGAATCGTGTGCCGACCGGCAGGATCATGTGACCGCCGGGCTTGAGCTGCTTGATGAGCGGGGGCGGAACGTGACTCGCGACGGCGGTGACGATGATGATATCGAAGGGCGCATGCTCGGCCCAGCCGTGATAGCCATCACCGATGCGCACCGCGACGTTCGAACGGCCGAGCCGCTCGAGCCGTGTGCGCGCCTCGACGCCGAGTGGCTCGACGATCTCGACCGTGTAGACGTTCTCGCACAGCTCGCTCAATATCGCGGCCTGATATCCCGAGCCGGTGCCGAGCTCGAATGCGCGGCAGCCGGGACGAGGCTCGACCAGATCCGTCATGATCGCGACGATGTATGGCTGTGAAATCGTCTGTCCGTGCCCGATCGGCAGGGGGCGGTTCTCGTACGCGGCATCGCGCTCCGCGGCCGGTACGAATTCATGTCGCGGTACGCGGGCGAGCGCCCGCATCACGCGCTCATCCAGCTCGCGGCGGTTGAGGAACGTAGCGGTATCGCGCACATCCTGTGCGATTTCCTCGAGCAGCTTGCGGCGCGCCTGCGCATATGGATCGGCCGCGTCTCCCTGCGAGCTCGCTCCGGAGACACTGAGCAGGACAAGGGCGAGACCGCCCGCAACGGCGCCGAGGGGATTCACATTCGGCAGTGTACGCCGCCCGCCGCGACGCCGCGGTCGCGCAGCGCGGCGAACCAGTGCAGGAGTTTCCGGTCCATACCCGCGTCTTTATCCGAGGAGTCACGCATGAAGCAGGAAATCCTATGGGTGTTGGGCGCGTTGGCGCTCGCTGGCCTGGGGACGTATTTCTACTACCAGCGCAGGGACGCGCCCGAGCCCCAACAGGATGTCCAGGTGCAGGAGCCCGCCGCAGGAGCTGAGCAACCGAAGATCGAGAACCCCTTGCCTGCCCCGGAGGCTGAAGCGGCGCCGCTGCCCAAGCTCAAGGAGAGCGATCCGGCGGTGCGCGATGCGCTCAC
>DATIEU010000281.1:0-3860 GCA_035455565.1 Steroidobacteraceae bacterium
CCTCAACGGTGTCTTCCACATCGGCTTGAGCTGCTCCAGAAGTGGCTTCCAGCCGCCAGGTCCGTAAATCTGGTCGAGCCACGCGGCCCAGTCCGGGTGGTTCCGCGCCAAATGGGCCGGATCCACCTCGCGCGATTCGGGGTCACCCAGCGCGCCCCGCACGAATGCCCGGTAGGCCTCACTGTCCTTAAACACGACTCCGCCCATTGCGATGGCGTGAGCGAGAGTCGGGTAGCGGATGCCAATTTCCAGGGCGACCTGGCCACCGTCGCTGAATCCCACAACAACCGGTCTCACCAACTCAAGCGCTCGTGTGAAAGCGACGATCTCGTCCGCGAGTTGCCGATAGCTGAGCGGCCGTTCCGGTTTGGCGGAGCGCCCATGATTTGGCAGGTCGGGTGTGATCACGCGAAACCGCGTGACGAAGCCAGCCACATAAGGCTGCCACATATCGCCGGTTAGGGATCCGGCGTGGAGCAGGAGTAACGGCTGACCCTCTCCGTGCACTTCGTAATAGAAGCTCAAGCCATTGGCGTCAATGACGTGGCCGCCTTGGCTGGCTGCGTCCGCCGGCAACACCATCGCGACCGCCTACTCCTAGGTGCTAGTTGCTCGCCGTCGAGTATCGACTACTTGTCCGCCCAACGTGCGCGATGAGCCGCGGCGCGCCAGCGTCAGTTCCGCGCCGTCGGCTCCATCGCGGTGTTGGGCGGGCCCGTTGCACCGATGTACATCGTCGTGTACACTACCGGAATGCCTCGCCAGTACTCCATAGCCGATGCCCGGGCCAACCTCCCGGATATTGTCGACCAAGCTGAAGCCGGCGTCGAGGTCGAATTGACTCGGCGTGGCCAGCCGGTGGCGGTCGTCGTGTCCCGGCGGACCTTCGATCGTCTACGTGAGCAGCGCGGGCAGTTCAGTGAGGCGTACCAGCGGTTTCGCGAGCACTTCTCCCTCGACGAGATTGGGCTCGAGCCCGATGAACTGGCAGCGACACGCGACACCACGACCGGACGCCGGGTCACACTGTGACGCTTCGGTATCTCTTGGATACGAACACGGTGTCGGCACCGGTCGCCAAGAAGCCGGACGAGCGCGTCATCAGACAGCTCAAGAGGTACGGGGCGGTGTGCGCCATCCCATCCCCAGTCTGGCACGAGCTCACCTACGGCTGTCGTCGTCTTCCGGATGGGAAGCGTCGCGTGGCCCTTGAAGCCTATCTCGAGGCTGTCATCCGTCGATCGTTCCCGGTTCTGTCGTACGACGAAGCGGCCGCCACGTGGCACGGTCAGGAGCGCGCACGCTTGGAGCGGATCGGCCGGCCCGCGCCGTACGTCGATGGACAGATTGCCGCCATCGCCCACGTCCACGGCCTCACGGTGGTGACGGCCAATACCGAAGACTTCTCGCGTTTCAAGGGCATCAAGGTCCGAGATTGGACTCAGCGCGACCGTCGCCGCAAGAATCGCGGAATGATCGTCTCGTAGTTGATCCGCCTAACGCCATGCCGCTCAGCCGCGAGCGGCGCTCACGGTCACTCAGGATCGCCTCGCCGTGCCAGCGCCGCTCGTCGGCTGGAACGGCTGGTTAGGCTTCGCATGTTTGTACGTCGGCTGCCGAGAGTGCTAGCACGGCCAACTCCTCGCCGCCCCAACGCGAGGTGCTGAACAGGATGGAGCCGCCCGTGGGCTTCCACGAGGGGTCTCCGTCGAATCCCCGATGAAACGTGAGACGACGCTTGTTCGAGCCACTTCGGTCCATGAGCCAGAGATCGCGATTCCCGTCGATTTCCGAGGTGTAGACGATGCACTGACCATTCGGCGACCATGTCGGATACCCATTCTTGCTGGGCCCGCTCGTCAACTGGCGCACGTCGCTGCCATCCGGCAACATGCTGAAGACTTGAGTGTGGAATCGGGCCTCGCCGCGATCTGAGTGGAAGACGATTCGAGTCCCGTCCGGTGACCAGCGGGCGTCGGATTCATAGCCCGGATCGGCGGTCAACCGCCTGCCGCGGCGTTCCCTCAGGTCGCGTACCCAGATGTCGTGATTGTCTCCCGCGGAAACGTCGAACAGGAGCCTGACGCCGTCAGCGCTGGGAACTGGTCTGAACGCCTTTGCGTGCTCGACATCGAGCGGGAAAGTCTCAAGGGATGAAAGTACGAGCCGAACGATTCTGAATCCCGCCTCGAACCACACTTCCGTTCCATCCGCTGACCAAGTTGGCCCTCCGACCGCTTGCGGTTGCGCCGTAAGCTGAAGCGCGTCCGAGCCGTCTGGTTGCATAAGCCACAGCTGCCACGTGCCGTTCCGGTTCGAGCCGAAAACGATACTGGTGCCGTCAGGAGCCCAAGCGCCCGTTCGGTTTCTCGCTCCTGTAGAAGTTAGTTGCACGACCGACTGCTCCTGCGGAATTGCCGGGTTGCCGATCGCAGCAGCCCCGACAAGGAGTAGTTGAGGGATCATGAGTTTGCGCACCTGAAGGTCAACCATGCGAAGCCTAACGTTGCGCTTCAGCCGCGGCGGCTCATGATCGTAGCAGCCGCCGTCGGCTGCAACCGCTGGTTAGACCGCGTGTTTTCAAAGTCGTGAACGGGAAGATGCTCCCCAATCCTCCGGAGCCAAGTCCTCGATATGTTGCGAGAAGGTCCACCAGTGCCCGAATGGATCCCGCGCCGTGTACTGCCGTTCCCCGAACGGCTTGTCCGTCGGTGCCTCGACGATTTCGGCTCCGCAGGCCTTCGCGTGGTCGAAGTGTCGTTCGATATCGTGCACCGTGACGTGCACATATTGGGCGATACCGCTCTCTCCAGGTGCTCGAAATGGTCCACCCTGACGACCCAGCATCACGGCACCCTCGGCGAACGCGAGTTGCGCGTGATTGATCACACCGTTGTGTTCGGCCCGAAGCCGCTCTGAGAACCCGAATGCCCGACAGAGCCATTGGATCGCTTGGCCGACGTCTTCGTAGATCAGGATCGGGACAACATCCGCGGTGGGCGCCGATCTGTTCGTGATCATCGTGTACTTCGTGAGTTCGGGTTTCGCGGTCTAACGTTCCAAATGAGCCGCGCGCCACACGGACATGATCGCACGGACGCTCAGGCGCGTCGGCTCCATTTGGGTGTTAGGCGTCGAGCCCGGATCAGCCGTATTATAGTCGCGGGAGCAATCATGGAACTGCAGTTTACGGCTGTTTTTCGGCGGGTGCCCGAGGGCTACATTGCGTTCGTGGAGGAATTGTCTGGTGCAAATACCCAGGGCGCGACCCTCGAAGAAGCCCGCGCAAACCTGCGCGAGGCCGTCAGCCTCGTCTTGGACGCCAACCGAGCCCTGGCCGCCGAGGCGCTGGCCGGGGCCGAGGTCATCCGAGAACCCCTGAAGGTCGACGGTTGAAACGACGTGACCTGATCCGTCACCTCGAAGCTCACGGATGCGAGCTCCTTCGAGAGGGCGGGAACCACACGGTGTTCATCAATCGCCGATCGCGAAAAGCATCGACGGTTCCGCGGCATCGGGAGATCAACGACGACCTCGGCCGGAAGATCTGCAAGGACTTGGACGTGCCACCACCCGGTTAATCCGGAGCTCAGTCGGCTCGGTTCGTGTCTTCTGCCGGGGTGATCTCCGGAACCGTCGTTTGAACCCGCCCGCGTTTCTTCGTGCAGCCCGCTTTCGGCACCCGACCGTTTCGAGGTCACCAGCAACGAGACGGAATCAACGCTCGTCTCGTGTTATCTCGTGTCGTTGAATCCGACGCCTAACGCTAGCGTTCACCAGCGGCGGGCCATGATTGCATTGCCCGCCGTCTGGTGCAACGCGTGTTAGACCGCATTCGGGAATGAGGGTTACTGCCGTTG
>DATIEU010000282.1:0-5453 GCA_035455565.1 Steroidobacteraceae bacterium
CAGATGCGGCAGTTCTTCGCGCTGCCCCTGGCCAACAAGCAAGCCATTCAGCGCACGGCGGAGAATTCGTGGGGCTATTACGATCGCGAGCTGACTCGTCACACGCCTGACTGGAAGCAGGTGTACGACTACGGTCCGCCGGACGGGGAGCGCCTCGTCCCGCAGTGGCCCGCTGAACTTCCACGGTTTCAGGCAGTGATTCAGGCCTACTACGACGCGTGCGATGCCGTAGCTCTCAACCTGCTGCACGTGCTCGCCGGCAATCTCGGCATGCCGGATGACTCGCTCGACACGCTCTTCCGTCCGGATCACACGAGTTTTCTGCGGCTCAACTACTATCCGAAGTGTCCGACGCCGGTACGCCCCAAGGATGTCTCCGTCGCGAGCGGGGGCTTCCTGGGCGTCAATCATCACACCGACGCCGGGGCGCTGACGCTGCTGCTGCAGGATCGGCAGCCCGGTCTCGAGGTCCTGAACGATGGTGCGTGGAAACTCGTCGAGCCACGCACGGACGCGCTCGTGGTCAACCTCGGCGATATCGCACAGGTCTGGTCGAACGATCGCTATCGCGCGGCGCTCCATCGGGGCCTTGCAAACGCCGAGGCGGAGCGCTTCAGCGCGCCATTCTTCTTTAACCCGACGTACGCCGCGGATTACGCACCGGTCCCTTCGACGGTCGACGAGCGCCACCCGCCGCGCTACCGCCCGATCAACTGGGGCGAATTCCGCTCGCATCGCACGGCTGGCGACTACGCCGACTACGGCGACTACCACCAGATCAGCCACTACGCGCAATGAGGATTTGAGACCATGGCATTCATCGACACGATTCCCGACGCCGAGATCGACGACCAGGTGCGAGCGATGTACGAGCGGCAGGCCTCCTTCTGGGGCTTCGTGCCCAACTATGCGAAAGTCTTCTGTTACCGGCCCGAGATCATGGGGCTGTGGGCGCAGCTTCAGGCTGGTATCAAGAAGTCGATGGCGGACAAGCGCCGTTATGAGCTCGTGACCTTCGCGGCCGCCAATGCGCTGGGCAGCACGCTGTGCTCGCTCGCACACGGCAAGACGCTGACAGAGTTCTTCCCGAGCGAGGCCGTGCAGGCCATGGCGAGAGGCGAAGCGCCGGCAGACCTGACGGCCGCCGAGGCGGAAATGATGAAGTTCGCGCGCAAGGTCGGACGCGATGCGTCGTCGGTCACGCGTGAAGACGTGCTGCGGCTCAAGGAACTCGGCTTCAGCGATGCTGAAGTGTTCGATATCGCGGCCGCGGCGAGCGCCCGGGCGTTCTTTTCGAAGCTGGTCGAATCGCTCGGGGTTACGGCGGAACACTCGCTCCTCGGTCTCGACCACGAGTTCAAGCGCACAATGGCGGTTGGGCGGCCCATCGAATTCGTCTGACCGAGCGCAACCAATCGCATTGCTGTGCACGCTGTCGCGTTTACATCGGTGACGTAACGAGTCGCTCCCCAGAGGCAGCAAGTGCCTCCGGGGAGCTTGGCCGACTACGGCAGTTCGACGAACGAGGTTAATCGAGCGCCTGGGCTCTGTAGAAGAAGTAGTCGGCGATGTAAGGCACGAATGCCTGACGACCGACGTCTGCTTTTGAGCGGCAATCGTTCGGCGCGAGACCTCCAGAGGTGTTGAGCCGCTGGATGAACGTGGTCTTTGCCAGCGTGTCGCCCCCGTCCGGTCCTTCCTCGGTTCCGACGACCGTCAATTTGAGCCAGGCAACGGCACCCTGCTCGACGAAGTTCGGATCGGACGAAGCATCACCCGGCACCACCTTGGCCCAGACGGAGCTCGTGTCCCTGGAGTGCTGCCATGTGGCGCGGACCGTGCTGCCCTCGGCCGGGTTGGGGCTGAAGAAGTGCGTGGTCAGTTGAGTGACGTCATCGCGGAACAAGGTGGCCTGCGGCGTGAACAGCGTGTACTGGAAGCTCTTTCCCGCCGGCAGGCAGATGTAGTTCTGAGTACCGAAGGCGTGACCGACGAGGAATACCTCGTTCCCGGCCGGTACTTCGATGTTGCTGGGCACGGGTGGCGGGACGATCTCGTCGGCGTGCGCGGGCGCCAGCGAGGCGGCGAGTGCTGCGGCGAGGGCCGTGGCGTAAGCGATGGGTCGAGCACAACGCGTGCGTTCCGATGCATTGCGGTCTTTCATGCGAATCTCCTTCTGCGCCTCTGGACACAGAGCTGTGGGCTGATGTTTCAAATCGCGGAGCTGTATCGATGCGGGAACACCGCGTAGTCGACGGCTTTCGCGTTCGAGCTCAGTCTCGGTCAGGCGCCGAGGGCGCACGACTGCACTTGGTCAGCCGTCGTGCCTCTCTTTCGCGGCCAGAGGCGCGTTGCGGAAGTAACGCTGGCGACGATCACGAACCCAGGAGGTGCAGGGCGACTTGCCTCTCGTGCGGACGTGAGCGGTGCTCGAAGAGGTAGATGCCCTGCCACGTGCCGAGCGCCAGCCGCCCCTCGATCACGGGGATCGAGAGCTGCACCGGTGTCAATGCGGTCCTGAGATGAGCCGGCATATCGTCCGGACCTTCATCGTCGTGGGTGTAGCGGCCCGGCTCCTCGGGCGCGATCCGCTCGAAGAACGTCTCGAGGTCGGTGCGCACCTCAGGTGCCGCGTTCTCCTGGATCAGGAGGGACGCCGAGGTGTGCCGGCAGAATACAGTGAGGAGGCCGGTGGTGATGGACTGCGCGCCGAGCCAAGTGCGGATTTCTTCGGTGATCTCGACCAGGCCGCGGCGCCGGGTTGGGACTCGAAGGATGTGTGTGGCTTGGCGCACGCGATGACTCCGGGGATGTCTCGCGGCCAAGCCTCGCCGATGGATGTCGTCAACTCAAGCATGCACGGCGTCCTGCCGTCCGCAGGCGTGCGAATGCGCGCATGAACAGGAGAAATGCGCCGTGACTGAAACGGCTCGGCAGCTAGCATGGTGCGAATGTCTGCGACTTCGACAGCCGTCGCCGAGATCGAGGAGCGGATTCTGACGCTGCGCGGACGAAAGGTGCTGCTGGATTCAGATCTCGCGGCGCTATATGGAGTGTCCACGGGGAGACTGCTCGAGGCGGTTCGCAGGAATCGTGCGCGGTTCCCGGCTGACTTCGTCTTTCAGCTGTCTAATCAAGAGGTTACGAACTTGAGGTCGCAAATTGCGATCTCAAGTTTGGGCCGCCCGCACGGGGGAAGGCGCTTCCGGCCGTATGCGTTCACGGAGCAGGGCGTGGCCATGCTGTCGAGCGTGCTGCGTAGTCCGGCGGCGATCGCGGTCAACATCGAGATCATGCGCGCATTCGTACGCTTGCGGCGCGCCGCGCTCGTGAGCGAACAAGTGGTCGGCCTCATTGCCGAGCTCGCGAAGCGAGTTGATGATCATGACGCCGCGATCAAGGACATCATCGAGACGATTCGCACGCTCATCGATGCGCCCAAGCCGTCGCGGCGCGCGATTGGGTTCGTACCGATCGATTGAGTGCACCCGTTCCACCCCAGACCAGGTCTCAAGTATTGGAGGGCCAATTGGGCGCTAGGGCCCAACTGTGCGCAAGCGCACAGACGCCCCGACGAGCCCAGCCCAAAGATCGCCCGCCCTTCATGGGCAATCACCTGTAGGCTGTAGCGATGACACCTAATCCCTCACTCGATGAGCGCCAGTTGTGTGCGCCTTTCGCCAAGCCCTCGCTCGGTCGGGCGCTCTGGCAACTCGTGAACACGCTGCCGCTCTTTGCACTCCTGTGGGCGCTGATGGCGTGGACCGTCCACCTGGACTGGAGCTATGTCTGGACGCTGCTGCTGGCACTACCCGCCGCGGGTTTCTACGTGCGGATGTTCATCATCCAGCACGATTGCGGTCACGGCTCGTACTTCGCGAGCCGGCGCGCCAACCAGTGGCTCGGAGCCTGCCTCGGGCTGATCACGCTCTTTCCGTTCGGCTACTGGAAGAAGACCCACGCCGTGCATCACGGCACCTCAGGGAATCTCGATCGGCGCGAGTTCGGCGATGTGCGAACGCTCACGCTCGCCGAGTACCAGGCGCTCCCGCGTTGGCGTCGCTTCTGCTACCGCTTCTATCGCAGTATGCCGGTGTTGCTCGCCATCGGGCCGATCTCGCAGTTCGTCATCAAGCATCGGCTGCCCTTCGATCTGCCGCTCTCCTGGAAGAAGGAGTGGGCGAGCGTGCTGCTCAATAACCTGATGCTGCTGGTCGTGGGCACGGCCTGTGTGCTCCTGTTCGACTGGCAGACGATACTGCTGGTGCATGTGCCGGTGGTGCTGATCGCCGGCGCGATCGGTGTGTGGCTCTTCTACGTGCAGCACACCTTCGCGGGCGCTTATTGGAGCCGGCGCAAGGACTGGAGCGCGCACCAGGCCGCGGTCGTCGGCAGTTCCTACTACGACTTACCGCGGGTGATGCACTGGTTTACGGGCAACATCGGCTACCACCACCTGCATCACCTGGCGCCGCGCATTCCGAATTACCGCCTGCGTCAGGCGTTCGAATCGAGCCCGCTCCTGCAGCGCGCGCCGAGCCTCACCCTGCTCACGAGCCTCAGGTGCGCCCGCATGAAGCTCTGGGATGAAGATCAGCAGCGGATGATCGGCTTTCCGGCGTAGCTCGCGCGTCGACCTTACTTGCGGCGGCTTGGGACTGCGACCCCCGGCAGTCGCGTGAAATCGACGATGAAGTGATCGCCGTCGAAACTGACGACCTTCCCGACCAGGTCGCGGCGCACGTGAAAGCTCGTGCCGCGCTTGGTGTTGCTCACATCGACTTTGGTTTTCACGACCATGCGGATCGGCAACTCAGCGTCGCGTGCCTGTGCGAGGTGCTGGCCGAGGAGCTGGGTGCCCTTCGCATCGTCGGTGTCCCGGGACAGCCGATCCTCATACCGCAGCACGCCGCGCGCCGGGTGGCCGAAGTAGGGCGGTGAACAGTGCAACACCACGGCGCCGTCGGCGGCGATGGCGGAGAGTCCGCGCATGCGACTGGCGGGCTTCGCGCCGAAGCGTCCGAAGGCGTCTATCAGGCTCAGCTTCGTATCGTACATATCAAGTTCCTCTGCACACCGGCAATCACGGGTAATGTCTCTCACCGCACAATGCGCGTTATCACTGGCGGGCGCAACGCATTGCAAGTAGACCATTATTGCGAAACTTCAGCAGGGAAAGCCGATTTCCTGTAGTCTGCTGCCCGGCTCGTGACTCTTTCGGTTTGTCTGCCTTGGCCCCTAGCGCCGCTCCGGCGCGCGTCGCGGGCAAAGTCCTCACCTTCGGAAAGCCTGACGAACCAGGTGGCGGGTCCATCCTGCCGTAGTTCTCTCTCCATCTCTCGTGAGTAATCTGAATGACCAAACTTTACGTTGGAAATCTCCCTTTCACAGCGACCGATGAAGGGGTGCGTACACTCTTTTCACAGCACGGAACGGTCGAAAAAGTATCCCTC